>NZ_BSBO01000001.1:0-242624 GCF_027924685.1 Sellimonas catena | reverse complement strand
GGGGTAGCAAAAGAGGCAAAGGCAAGATGGCTTGAACAAAGTGAAAGCCAGCGTCTTTAGGCGCTGGCCAGTAGTAGAGGCTTATAGCCTCAGTGCAAACCACCCGTTGGACGGGTGGTCATGGTTTGAATTAACAGGAAAGTACAGTTTACAAGGGACTACACAGGGGAGGTATCTGACGGGAGGTATGCCGCCCGTCAGATTTTCCATGTAATGTTCAAGCTGTCGCTTGTGGCGGCTATGGTAGTGAGCATTAAATCCACCACCCGCCGCTTATCGTCAAAGTCCACTTCGTTCCATGTGTCCAGATAGCCGGAGATTTCTTTGACCTGTTCCGGGCTGATAGCTTCCACCGTCAGTTCCGCTATCCTTGCCAGAAGTTCCTGCTTGCGTCCGTCCAGTTCCGCTATCTTCACATTCACATAGGAGAGCAGCACATTGTTTGCGCCCGTCAGACTGTCTAACAGCTTTTCAATCTCGCTGTCCACATGGAGAAGTTCTACTTGCAGGGCGGCGATTTTCGGGTTTGCCTTTGCCGCTTTCTTCCTGCCCGTAAGCGTCTTGTGATGTTCCAGCTTCTTCACCATTTGCTGGTAAATCACCGCTTCCAGTTCCGTTGTGACGATTTTCCCACAGCCCGGACAACTCTTGTTATCCAGCCGTTTTGTGCAGCGGAGATATTGCTTGCCCACCGGGTTGTTAATACTCATAAGGGCATATCCGCAGTTCCCGCACTTGATTTTTCCCGCCAGCCATGTGTGGGTGGCTTTCCGGGCAGACTGGATTTTCATGTTGTTCATCAGCTTCTTGCGGCAGGTCAGCCACACATCAGCCGGAACAATGCCCTCATGGGGAGCTAGCACCAGCATTTGGTCTTTCAAGTCGTTCTTTTTGCTGGGCTTCACATCTCGCCCCTGATACAGATAGCACCCGTTCATGCCCGTAAAATCGGCAGCGTCATTGACAATGGCTGTCCCTTGACTTTTGAAAAACTCGTACACATCAAGGTCTGCCTGCACATAGACGGGATTGCGTAACATCTGCGCCAGCGTGGGGCGTATCAGTTCTTTGCCGTTGAACAAAATCCCCTGTTCGGCAAAGTACCGGGTAATGTCCCCGTAGGAGGTTGTGGGCTGGGCGTACATTTCAAACATGAGCCGGATATTCGCCGCTTCCTCCGGGTTTACCACCAGCTTCTTTGTGTTGATGCCGTCCATTTTGATAGGCTCGGTGTGGAAGCCGTAGGGAGCCTTGCCGCCCATTTTGAAGCCCCGCTGACTGCGGGAATAGTAAGCGTCTGTCACCCGCTTCTGTATCGTTTCCCGTTCAAGCTGGGCGAACACGATACAGATATTCAGCATAGCCCGCCCCATTGGGGTGGAGGTGTCAAACTTCTCCGTAGAGGACACAAACTCCACATTGTACTGCTGGAACAGTTCCATCATGTTTGCGAAATCCAGAATGGAACGGCTGATACGGTCAAGCTTGTAAACCACGACCTTTGCAATCAAGCCCCGCTTGATGTCCCGCACCAGTTCTTGAAACTTCGGACGGTCTGTGTTCTTGCCGCTGTACCCTTTGTCTGTGTATTCCTTGCAGTTACCGCCTTTCAACTCGTATTTGCAAAATTCAATCTGGCTTTCAATGGAGATACTGTCCTTTTTGTCCACCGACTGTCTTGCATAGATTGCGTCTATTCTGTTGTTCATATTGTCGCTCCTTTTCTTCAAAAAGAAACGGAGCTGCTGACACCTATATTATACCGCCAGCAGCCCCGCAAATCAACGGTGGCTTTGGGAAACCTTATTCCCCGGCTTCCTCGCTCTGCCGCTTATCGGCATACTTGCGGAACACCTCATAAAGCTGCTGCTCCAACTCCCGGCGTTTCGCCGCTTCCTGCTCCGGCGTGAACACCGGGGAGAGATTTTCCAGCGTGATTTCCTTTCCCTGAAAAGTCACGATTTCTGTTTCCTTTTTATATCTGATATTACTTATAAAATCACCTTTCCTTTCCGTGATAAGGCTGTCGCTTTACCTCCGCCAGCACTTCCGGAGGAATACGGTCTACCAGCCGTTGGATATTCTGCAATTCGCTTTCCAGCTTCGCCCGTTCCATGCGGTCTTTCATCTTGCCGCTTTCGCTGGCTCTGGCTCTCGCTTCCAGCTTTTGATTTTCTTCCAAAAGGTCATTTATCGTGACCTTATATTTCTTCAACTGCCCGGAGAAGTTCTCCATTTGCGGAAACCACTTCTTCAGCATGGAGAGGGCTTCCTCTTTCTTCTTTCCGGCGTTCAGCGGGTTAATTCCGTCAAGAGCCGCTTCAATCGCCCTTGCCTGTTTGGAGAGATTGACCGCCTGTTTGAACAGCCGGGTAGGGATATGCTTCCGCCCCGTCTTGCTGGCGCTCTCCCCACGCTCCAAGTTGGGATATTTCTCCACCATGTAAGTGTGAAAATCGTCCTGCCACTTTGTCAAATTTGCCCGGTTGCCTATGATTTCTTTGGCGCACAGGCGGTTGTCCTTTGTCAGCGGAACAAAAGTCAAATGCAGGTGGGGCGTTTTCTCGTCCATGTGTACCACCGCCGAAACGATATTTTCCCGTCCTACCCGGTCAATGAGGAAATCTGCCGCCCGCTGGAAAAACGCCTGTATCTCCTTTGGGGATTTCTTCTTGAAAAACTCCGGGCTGGCGGTGATAAGCGTATCCACAAACCGGGTGCTGTCTTTGCGTGTCCTGCACCCCGCCTGTTCGATACGGTTTTGAATGAAATGGTAGTATCTGCCCTCCGGCTTGACAATGTGAAAATTGTATTTGCTCCGGCTGGTGTCAATGTCGGGATTGCTGGCGTACTGGTCTTTCTGCCGTTCGTGGTGAGCTTCCAGCGGTCTTGCCGGGTTGCCCTTATGCTTTTCAAATCGCAAAATTGCGTGCTGTGCCATAAACTCCTTTCCCCATTCCCTTCCTTTCCTATCCGGGACTTTTCCACAGGAAAATCCCGCCGGAATTATCTCTGATAGGATTGGAATGGAATGGATATCAATAAATCATTTTAATCTCTGTATTTCTATATACCGTCCGGTTTTCGTACTTCAAGAAGATTGATTATCGTACTCCATGAGTACAGATTTCAGCCCTCCGGCGTACCAGAACCAGATTTCTTGAAGTCGGTGTTTGAAACCGCTTCATAGGATTTTGGGTAGATACGGTTGGGTTTTCCACAGCCCTGTTTCTGTATCTCCACAAGTCCCGCATATTGCAACTCACGCAGGGTATTCACCGCTTTCTGCCGCCCGCAGCGGAGCAGAGCGACCACCTCGCAGATTGGGTAATACAGGAAAATGCGCCCGTATTCGTCCGCCCAGCCGTTCTTGCGGGATAACTCTGTCCGGCGCAGGATAAAGGCGTACAGCAGCTTTGCTTCGTTGGACAAAGCTATGAATGTAGGGGCTTCAAAGAGAAAATTAGGGAGCCGGGTGAAGCTGACCGATTTCTCTGGCTGATGAATGTAAATCGTGTTTGTCATAGTGTGCTTTGTGGACAGTTAGAACGGCATTTCCGGGGGCAGACGATATTTTATATGACCTGCCCCGGTTCTGCCTTCTGGAAGGCTTGTATATCAAGACTTTTTTCCCGCCTAATTGTCCACGCTCGACCTCCTTTTCCGTTCACTTTCCGCTTTCTGCCGCCTGTGAACGCTGGCGGCACAGTCCGGGCAGTATTTTGCCCGGTTGGATTTGGGGACGAACACGCCGCCGCAGACCGCACAGCGTTTCAAGTCCTTATCTCGGAAAATCTCCGCTTCCAGTGTCCCGTCCAGCGGCAAGACCGCCCAGCGGAACCACTTACAGCAGACCGAGAAAGAAACCGTCTGCGGGCAGGTATGGCTGTCCCCGTCATCAAGGGCGATACAGTCCCCGCCCTCATAACAGCAGCACTCCCGGCGGATAAGGGCGTTTGTCTGTTTCCTCTGCGCCGGGGTCATGCGGTAGAGAGAGCCGTCCGGCTTGCGCTCTATGGGCGGCAATCGTCTGTATGAATTTTCTTTCATGTGTTCCTCCGTTTCTCTGTTGCCGTTCTCCCCGAAAAGGCTTCCTGCCCCATTCCTGCGGCGTGTTCCGGCGTTGGCACGCTCCCCGGACTTCGGGACATTTTGTCCCGAAGTGGCTCGTTGCGGTGCTTCCCCTGCCGGGGTATTCCTTTTCGGACGGTCATTCTGTTTTCAAGGTGCTGTTCCGAACGTTCGTAAATCCAGTTTATCAGAAAAAAATGCAAATCCCGGATTGTTGCGAGAATTGCATTTTCCCAAAGTCTATACTTTTGAAATTGCATTTCTGCAATTATCCTGTATAATGGAAACATACGGAGGAGGTGCGTATCTATGGCTTTACCCGGAACACCCGGACAGCGGATTTCAGACCTTTGCAACGGGCGGCATATCCCGCAAAAGGAACTGGCAAAGAAAATAGGGATTTCCCCCTCTCAGTTGAGCCGGATTGTCAGCGGGGAAACTAAGACGGTCAGCAGTGATATTCTCATAGGCATTGCGAAAGAATTTAGAGTGTCAACGGATTATATTCTGGGCTTGTCAACGGTGAGCGTCCAAAAGAGTTATGACATATCGGAATTGGGCTTGTCCGAGGGAGCAGTCCGGGGGCTTGTGACGGGAATGGTAGATGTGGAAATTCTCAACCGCTTGTTAGAACATAAGAATTTCCCACGCCTGATAAGCTTGATACATATTTATTTTCAGGACACAGCGGCAAGGGGCGTTATGGCACGAAACCAGGTAATCGAAATGGCAACATCTTCGCTGTCCAATTTAATGAAAGACCGCCCGGAATACCGGGCGGAAGCAAGACAGGATATACAGTTTATGAACGTTCAAAAGCTGGGGGAGCATGAAGCAGAGATTGAGAAAATCAAGAATGTATTTATGTCTATCCTGCGGGACATAAAAGGCGATATAGACAGCGGGGAGCCGCCGGAAGAACCAGTGACCGCCGCCATGTTTCAAAATATTCAGAACGCTGCACAGGAGCAGAAGCAGGAATTACATACCATTGATGATGTGACGGCGTTGGTTGCGGAACAGCTTGAAAAGGTCATGCCGCTGGACGAGGAAACAAGCGAACAATTCCAGCAGTTGATGAAGAAGATGATTGAGCAGGCGGGAAAGTAATATTTTTCATTTTAGATTTCCGAATTGTTTCCGAAATGCCTTCATTTTATTGCCAATTAGAAATGGCAAGGCTATACTTATATGTGCAACTGAATATAAATGTCTTCGGGGCAGGGTGACTCTTATGTAACAGTATCAGTTCATAAGCAAGAATTCCCGATTGGCGGTTAAAGTCCGCGAGCGTTAAGCGCATGATTTGGTGCAATTCCAAAACCAACAGTAAAGTCTGGATAAAAGAAGATGACTAATATTGCAAAAATCATTATTGAATTATGCCATTGTTAGCACCTGAAAGACAGTTCCTTTCAGGTGCTAATTTTGAATATGGAGGAAATCTAAAATGAACAACAAAACTAAAAAAATGACAACCGTTGCTATGCTTTGTGCAATCGCTTATGTGGTTATGGCAGTAGGAAGAATACCGATTGTTTTGTTTCTCAAATATGACCCTAAAGATGTTGTAATTACTTTGGGCGGGCTAATCTGGGGGCCATTGACATCTTGTATTGCGTCAGTAATCGTGTCTTTTATCGAAATGATGACGGTTAGCGATACTGGTATTTTGGGTTGCATTATGAATATTGTATCTACCTGCTCTTTTGCCTGTACCGCAGCCTTTATTTACAAAAAAAGACACACCTTACATGGAGCATTGTTAGGATTGATTTTAGGAAGTATGGCTATGGTTGCAATTATGCTTTTGTGGAACTATTTAATAACACCGCTTTATATGGGCTATCCCCGTGAAGCAGTCGCAAAATTGCTCTTGCCTGCATTTTTGCCGTTCAACTTACTAAAAGCCGGACTAAACGCCAGTATTACATTTTTCCTGTATAAACCAGTAGTAACCGCTTTGCGAAAAAGCGGATTTATTGAAAGCGAGAATGTGAAAAAGAATAATAAGCCTATCGGACTATATCTTATTTTCACAATGATAATTGTGACTTGTATTTTGATTGTGCTGTCTATGAATGGTCTAATTTGAGGATATGCTGATGAAAGAAAAGAATATATCTTTATGCGGTAAAGTTGTTCACGGCAGAGGTATTGGAAAACTTGTAGGAAGCCCCACCGCTAATTTAGAAATATTGTCAAAAGAAAATACACCACTACCAGGAGTTTACATTTCATCTGTTTGTTGGAACGAAAAAACATATTATGCCGTTACCCACATAGGGAAGCGTCCTACTATTGATAATGACGAAAACATTTCAACAGAAGTCCATTTGCTGAATTTCAATCAAGATATTTACGGAGAAAAACTTCTTGTTGAACTATATACCAGATTAAGAGAACCGCAAAAATTCAGCGATTTATCGGCGTTGTTAAACCAGATTAGACAAGATTGTATAGCAACAAGGGAATTTTTTAATTTGGGTGATTTACCGAATACATTATACATGGATATAGAAATGCATAAGGTATCAGTTGAAAACACAGAAGTATTTTTATCAACGAAAGAGTTTGATATTTTGTATCTGCTATATTCTAATCCAGACGTTACGTTTAGCAAAGGACAAATTTACCAAGCTGTATGGCATGAATTTTCAAACGACTATTTTCATGCTGTGGAAAACACGATTTATCAAATCAGAAAAAAATTACGTCCATATTTGAACGACATGGATTGTGTAAAAACGGTTGTAGGATATGGCTACAAATTTCAACTGAATAGCAAAGCCAGCCGATCCAGTCAACGGTCAAGATGAACGGCGCAATAAATGCGCCGCCGTTGACAGTCCCGCCCGCCTTTGCTGATAGGCAATCAAGGCGGGAAAGCCCTAAAATGGCTTCCCGCCCATTTCAATTTTGAGAGAAAGTCCGTCTGCTTTTTCGTGAGTGTGTCCACAAGTTCGGGACATTTTGTCCCGAAGTCCGGCGTTGGACGAGAGACGGGGGCTTTCATATACGCCCTGTCTGCTGATGAAACCAGTCCTGCGCTTGCGGCTCCACGCCACGCAATCACAGCCCTGTTTTCCTGCCGCTTCAAATCCCCTTGCCCTCTCCGGTGGCAATGGCATTTTTACGGCAACGCTGACAGAGCGTATAACACACTACACTTTGCAAGCAAAGTCGTGTGCCAAAGGGTGCCCCTTTGGAAACCCCGGACAACAAAACAGGCTGAATATCTCGCACTTCCCCGGTGCTTGATACTCAGCCTTTATTTGTTGTCAGCAGCCCCCGTTTCGTGGTCTGCGTGTAGTTCCTTGTAAACTGACCTAAACCTCAGTGTAAAAAACAGTTGCATTCTGCATTTTAAGCACGTATAATAGATTCAATACCAAATAAACACTCAATTCATAAACTCATTTTTATCAGATCAGAATCAGATCAATTCAGACTTCAGCGGGCCCGAAAGGAGCTTAGATGGAGTATCAGTTATTTTTATCAAATGTAAAAGAAAGACTAATAGAGGAGCTGCCGGCGGATGTCCATGTAGAAGATTACCGGACAACGAAGAATAACGGCGAAGTGCGTCAGGGTTTTTTATTCCGGAAATGTGAAGAGGGGATCTCGCCTATTGTCTATATGGAAGATTACTATGAACGGTATCTCAGAGGCATGGAAATGAAAGGAGTAACGGAAGGTCTTCTGGAGTGGTACAGTCAGAGCCAGAAGGTCCCGGAACCATTGATGGAAGCGGAGTATCTGGACAACTATGAGCGGATGAAGGACAAGATTGTATACAGGCTGATTAACGGGGAGAGAAACAGGCAACTGCTAAAAGAGGTTCCGCATCTTTCCTATCTGGACCTGGATATTGTGTTCTGCGTATTGTTTTCGGTAGAAAAGTACAGTGCCATTTCCATGATGATTACAAATGAACATCTGAAAATGTGGGGGATCACCCGGGAAGAGATCAGGCAGGCGGCCGGACAAAATACGCCCCGCCTTCTCCCGGCAGAGCTTCAGGATATTCAGAATGTAGTCATGGAACTGATTCCGGACTGCCGTGGAGAAAGCTGCTTTGCCGGCTATATGTATGTCCTTACCAATATGCAGAGAAGCCATGGTGCGGCCGCAATTCTGTACCCGGGGCTTCTGGAAATGATCGGGGAGGAGTGGAAGGAAAATTTTTATATTCTTCCAAGCAGTATTCATGAAGTTCTTCTTGTGCCGGAGAGTAAAAGTCCGGGTATCTGTGAATTGAAAGATGCGGTCTACAGCATCAACCGTTCCGAGGTTTCGGGGGAAGAATACCTTTCGGACACGGTGTATTATTATAATTACAGGAAAAAGCGGCTTTGCATGTAGATATTAAAGAAAGGTTATGCTAAAATAAAAAGAACTATGGATAATTTCAGAGAAACGGGAGGAGAGACATTTTGATAACAGTGAAAAACTATGTAAAGCCCGGCACACTCGAGGAGGCATATGAGATGAATCAGAAACGGGCCAACCGGATCATTGGAGGGATGATGTGGATCCGAATGGGCAGAGGAAATGTTAATACAGTCATTGATCTGTCCGGGCTTGGGTTTGATCAGATCACAGAGACCGAAACAGAATTTCGCATCGGCTGTATGAGTACTCTTCGTCAGCTCGAGACACACAGTGGGCTGAAAGAGACATTTGGAGACTTTTTTAAAGAGTGTACCAGACATATTGTCGGAGTGCAGTTTAGGAACGGGGCGACAGTAGGGGGAAGCATTTTCGGAAGATATGGATTTTCAGATATTCTGACGGCATTTCTTGTACTGGATACGAAAGTAAAGCTTTATAAAAAAGGAATCGTTCCTCTTTCTGAATTTATCAGAATGGATCGTGACAGAGATATTCTGGAAGAACTGATTGTGGCCAAGGACGGCAGAAAGGCAGTTTATCTCTCGGAGAGAAGAAGTCAGACTGATTTCCCGGTGCTGACCTGTGCGGCATCTGAAAAAGACGGAACAGTTCTACTTTCCATCGGCGCAAGACCAATGAAGGCGGATGTGACAGAGACTACAATAGACGAGATGGAACAGGCGGCTGATACCTTCACCTATGGAAGCAATATGCGTGGAAGCGGAGAGTACCGGAAGCATCTGGGACGAGTCCTTGCCGGTCGGGCGAAAAAAGCGTTGGAAGAGGGGAATGTGTAGATGGAAGTACAGTTTGAATTAAATGGGAAACCAGTCCATACAGAGATTGAAGCAGGTGCAGTGCTTCTGGATGTATTAAGAGATCTTGGATGCTACAGTGTAAAGTGCGGATGCGAGACAACCAACTGTGGACTGTGCACCGTCTGGGTTGACGGAACACCACGGCTTTCCTGCTCGATTCTGGCAGCAGGAATTTCAGGAAGAAAGATTACGACACTGGAGGGGCTTCAGGAAGAAGCGGCCCGGTTCGGAGCATATCTGGCGGCAGAAGGGGCAGAGCAGTGCGGATACTGTTCTCCTGGATTTATCATGAATGTCCTTGCCATGGAAAGAGAGCTCTGTGTATCCGGACATTGTCCGGACGCGGAAGAAATCCGGGAATATCTGGCCGGAAACCTGTGCCGCTGCACAGGATATGCAGGACAGCTGCGCGCTGTGGAAAAATATCTGAGAGAAAGCAGGGGGTAGATCCATGAAGAAAGTAAATCAGGCGATACCAAAGATCGACGCCAAAGCGCTGGTGACAGGAAAGCCGGTCTATACAGATGATCTGGCACCGAAGGACTGTCTCGTCGTGAAAGTACTGAGAAGTCCGCATGCCCATGCGCTGATTAAGAACATTGACTCTGCCAGAGCGATGAAAGTGCCGGGTATGGTGGCAGTATTTACCTATGAGGACTGCCCGAATGAGCGGTTTACAATGGCTGGACAGACCTATCCGGAGCCAAGTCCGTATGACCGTCTGATCCTCGATCAGAGAGTCCGTTTCGTAGGGGACGCGGTGGCGATCGTTGCGGGAGAGACAAAAGAAGCAGTAGACAGAGCCATGAAGATGATCAAGGTGGAGTATGAAGTACTGACTCCGCTTCTGGACTTCAGAAAGGCAAAAGATAATGATATCCTGGTACATCCGGAGGAAAACTGGAGAAGTCTCTGCAATGTCGGAGCAGACAATCAGAGAAATCTGTGCGCCAGCGGTAAGGATGAAGCCGGGGATGTAGATCAGGTCCTTTCAGAATGTAAGTATGTGGTAGAGCAGACCTACCATACCCAGGCAAACCAGCAGGCGATGATGGAAACATTCCGCACTTACTGCTACATGGATGTCTATGGAAGGCTGAATGTGGTGTCATCCACCCAGGTTACCTTCCATGCAAGAAGAATTCTTTCCAATGCCCTTGGAATACCGAAATCAAAGATCCGTGTGATCAAACCGAGAATCGGAGGCGGTTTTGGAGCAAAACAGACCGTTGTGTCCGAAGTATATCCGGCATTTGTTACATGGAAGACAGGACGTCCGTCAAAGATCATTTACACAAGAGAAGAATCCCAGATCGCATCATCCCCACGGCATGAGATGGAAGTGCATGTGCGGGCAGGAGCCGATGAGGCCGGAATTATCCGGGCGATTGACGTCTATACCTTATCCAATACGGGAGCATTCGGAGAGCACGGGCCGACAACGGTTGGACTTTCCGGACACAAATCCATTCCTCTTTATGGAAAAACAGATGCGTTCCGGTTCCGGTATGATGTCGTTTATACGAATGTCATGTCAGCGGGCGCATACCGTGGATATGGAGCCACACAGGGAATTTTTGCGGTAGAATCCGCGGTCAACGAGCTGGCGGAACAGATGCATATGGATCCGGTGAAACTCCGTGAGCTCAATATGGTAAAAGAAGGACAGGTTATGCCTGCGTACTATGGCGAGACTGCACAGAGCTGTGCGCTGGACCGCTGTATGGCAAGAGCAAAAGAGATGATCGGCTGGGATGAAAAATATCCGGCAAGAGATATGGGTAATGGAAAGGTGAGAGGAGTCGGCGTTGCCATGGCAATGCAGGGATCCGGAATTTCCAACGTGGATACCGCTTCCGTTGCAATGAAAGTCAATGACGACGGATTCTACAGCCTGATGGTCGGAGCTTCTGACATGGGAACAGGATGTGATACCATTCTGGCACAGATGGCGGCCGACTGTATGGACTGTGAGATGGAAGATATTATTGTATCCGGCGTGGATACGGATTCTTCTCCGTACGATACCGGATCTTACGCGTCCAGTACGACTTATGTGACTGGAATGGCAGTGATCAAGACCTGTGAGAAACTCAAAGAGAAGATCTGCCTGAAAGGAGCCGAATATCTGGGCTGCGAAAAGGAAGAGGTAGAGTTTGACGGTAAGCGTGTATGGTGTCCGAAGGACGGAAAAGAGATCACCTTAAAAGAAATCGGAAACCGTATCATGTGCGCAAACGAAGAAGCGCTGATGGCTTCAGAGGCTCATTACTCACCAACGTCTCCACCGCCGTTCATGGTTGGTATGGCAGAAGTGGAAGTGGATCTGGAAACTGGAAAAGTGACACCGATTGATTACGTTGCCGTAGTAGACTGTGGTACTGTTGTCAACCCGAGTCTTGCAAGGGTACAGACAGAAGGCGGACTGGTACAGGGAATCGGAATGGCCCTTTATGAGGATGTTGTATACAATCCAAAAGGACAGAATTTCAGCAATTCCTTTATGCAGTACAAGATTCCGACGAGACAGGATACCGGAGAAATCCGCGTGGAATTTGAAAGCAGCTATGAGCCGACCGGACCGTTTGGAGCAAAATCCATCGGAGAGATTGTAATCAACACTCCTTCTCCGGCACTGGCAGCCGCAGTTGCCAATGCAACAGGCGTTCATATCCGGGAGCTTCCGATTACGGCGGAGAAAGTATATATGGGAATGAAACATTCATCATGATGAAAATACACTTTGCGCTTCTTGCGGCAGGAAGAAGCCTTCGTTACGGAAAAGAAGATAAACTGATGGAGCAGATCGGAGGAAGAGAAATTCTCTTCCTCCTGCTTGATAAGACGAGAAAGATTCACGCTTCCTGGAAAGGAAGTACAGTTCTTGTTGTTTCAGGTGAAAAAGAAAAGAGACTCGATATTCCGGAAGTCTGTGTAGTCAACAAACATCCGGAGAGGGGGATTTCTTCTTCCATCGCCCTTGCCCTGGAAACGATCCGGCATCAGCCTGAGTGGCAGAGCGGCGACGCGGTATGCTTTTGCGTCTGTGACCAGCCGTTTCTAAAGAGAGAAACACTGGAAGCGATGCTGGAAGGTTTTCAAAGAAGCCGGAAGGGAATCGGCTGTATCGACTGGAATGGCCCGAAAAATCCCTGCGTGTTTCAGGAACGGTATTTTCCGGAACTTTTGAACCTTTCCGGTGATGAAGGCGGGAAGAAAGTTTTGAAACGACATCTGGACGATCTGTACCGTCTGGAGGCAAAAAAAGAGGAAGTCTGGGATATGGATGAGAAGAAGACCGTAGTTGTGCGGGGCGGAGGGGACCTGGCGACAGGAACTGCTTATCTGCTTGCCCAAAAAGGATGCCGGGTGCTCGTACTGGAAACCGGATGTCCCGCATGTATCAGACGGCAGGTTGCCTTCTGTGAAGCGGTGTATGAAGGAAGCTGCACCGTGGAAGGAATGACGGCAAGGAAAGTGCTGTCCCGGGAGGAGACAGAAGAGGCCTGGGAATGCGGGGAAGTTCCGGTTTTGATTGACCCGGAATGCAGCTGCCTGTCCTGGCTCCAACCGATTGCTCTGGTGGACGGGATTCTTGCGAAAAAGAATCTGGGGACCACCATCGATATGGCACCGCTGACGATCGGACTTGGGCCGGGATTTACAGCAGGAGTGGATACGGACCTGGTCATTGAAACCATGAGAGGAGAGACTCTTGGGAAAATCTACCGAAGCGGAACAGCCATTCCAAATACCGGAGTGCCTGGTATGATTGCGGGATATGCCAAAGAGCGGGTGATCCATGCACCTTGCAGCGGTGCGATTCGGTATCTGAAACAGGTGGGCGATCTCGTTGAAGAGGGAGAAGTTCTGGCAGTGATCGGGGAAATGGATGTCCGTGCGACGCTCACCGGATACCTGCGCGGTGCAATCAAGGAAGGATATCCGGTCACAAAAGGGTTAAAAATCATGGATATCGATCCAAGAACAGACGGCAATGAGAGATGCTTTGTGATTTCGGATAAAGCACTTGCCATCGGGGGAAGTGTCTGCCGTGCGCTGGAAGAATGGGAGAAAACATGCTTGGAGAATTAGGTCTGGAAAACAAAAGATGTATCGCATTTACGGGTGCCGGCGGAAAGACGACGGCCGTCTATACCTGTGTGCGGGAAATGCGGGAAGAAGGTCTGCCGGCAGCGGCTGTGACAACAACAAAGATGTGGAAGCCGCAGGAAGGATTTCTTCTGTGGCGTGATGACCTCTCCGCAGAGGAAGTCAAAGAATGGATTAGATTACACGGGATGAGGCCGGTGACCATCGGCCGGGAACTTCCGGATGGAAAGATCGGATCCATACCCTTAAATGCCCTAAAGACTCTGGTGGATCAGGGAGTCCGTCTGTGTGTGGAAGCAGACGGGGCAAAGGGCAAATGGATCAAAATTCCAAATGACCGGGAGCCTGTGGTGCCGGACTTTTGTGATGCGGTGATAGGGATTCTTAATCAGAAAGCGCTGGGAAAGTCCTTTCTGGAAGTGGCACACCGGCCGGAAATCTGTGCGGAAAGGCTTGGAAAAAGACCGGAGGATCTGGTAGAGATGAAGGACCTTTGCAGACTATGGCTTGACAAAGATGGAATTTTCCAGAATTGCAGACAGATAAAAAGGGCGGTCCTAAGCGGGGTGGAACCGGGGATGGGAGAAGCCCTCTTCAAAGAATACCGTGAGGTTTTTCGATGGATGAGACAACAGGAGATGCCTGTTTATATATGGGAGCGAAATGATGACAGACAGAGAGTTTTTAGAACGGATCAAGAGCCTTTATGAGAAAGACGGAGGGATGATCGTCCGTCTGGCAGAGAAAGGTGGAAAAGTCCGGACATGGATTTTGAAGAACCAGGAAGAACTGAAGGAAGAAAAGACGGAAATGATTCCGGAGAAATGGAAGGAGCGGATCCGGAAATTGTATCAAAAGGCGTCCCTCTCGGGGACTGCCATGGATTGGGATGAAGACGGCGGATTTTTGTTTCTGGAGAATGCAGAAAAAGAAGACCGGATTGTAATCTGCGGAGCAGGGTACGTCGGACATGCACTGGCGAAACTTTCCGTTTTTACCGGAATCCGGACAATTGTTCTGGAGGACAGGGAATATTTCGCGGAGCTTGCCAAAAAGAGCGGTGCCCATGAGGTGATCTGCCTTCCATTTGATGAAGCGGTGCGAAGTCTGAACGATGAAAAAAATACCGCCTATGTTGTCATGACAAGAGGGCATGCCTATGATCAGAAATGTCTGATGGAGATTGCCAAAAAAGAATCCTACTATACCGGGATGATGGGAAGCAGAACGAGGGCCGCCATGATGCGGGAAGAACTGGAAAAAGCCGGAATTGACCGGGAATGGACTAAGAGGCTGCATGCACCGATCGGTCTGAAAATCGGCGCGCAGACGCCGGAAGAGATTGCGGTGTCTGTCATGGCAGAGATTCTTCAGGAGAGGAGCAAGGCCGGATGCTCCATGAAGACCGGTTACGAAGTATTTCGTCATGCCCTCGAGAACATACAGGAGGGAGAACGCTTTGTACTTTCCACGATTCTGGAAAGAAGAGGTTCCGCCCCAAGAAAAGAAGGAACGCATTTTATTGTGTCGGAATCCGGGAACTGTTTTGGAACCATCGGCGGAGGAAAGCTGGAGGCAGATATCGTCCGTGCATCGCAGGAAATGATGAAACAGGGAGAGGACTGGAGAATCGAAGAGTCTGACCTGAATAACCGGGATGCGGCCGATGAAGGGCTCGTATGCGGAGGACATGTGAAAGTCCTGATGGAAACGGGAAAAAACAGATAGAAAGAAAAAACGAGGACTGTGCCGGGATGGCACAGTCCTCGCTGGTTTCTGCTTTGCCTTATCTAATCTTCTTTAAATGTGAGAGAAGTGTCGGTCATGGATGAAATGATCGCAAGAGATTCCAGATGGATACCAAGATCACGGATCTTGTCGCCGCCCTGCTGGAAGCCTTTCTCAATAACGATTCCGGCACCTTCAATGGTAGCCTGCGCATCCTTGACGATGGAGATCAGCCCGAGAAGGGCGCATCCGTTTGCCAGAAAATCGTCGATGATCAGAACATGATCGTCCGGTCCGAGGAACTTCTTGGAGAGAATCACGTCGTAAGTACGTTTGTGTGTGAAAGACTCTACCTTGGAATGGTAAACTTCTCCGTCGATATTGATGCTCTGTGCCTTTTTCGCAAAAACAACCGGAACATGGAAATACTGTGCCGCGATACAGGCGATCCCGATTCCGGAAGCTTCGATTGTCAATATTTTTGTAATCTTTTCAGAAGGGAACCGTCTGCGGAATTCCTTTCCGATTTCATTTATTAAGTCAATGTCCATCTGATGATTCAGGAAGCTGTCGACCTTCAGGACATTTCCCGGCTTGACAACCCCGTCTTTTAAGATACGTTCTTTAAGAAGCTGCATGATAATTCCTTCCTTACAAGATTTTTTATTTAACATATATCATACTGAATGGAAAGAAAAATTTCAATGAAAAACTGAAAAATATCCGGAATTTCGTCGAATTTTTTCTCTTTACAATCTGTAAAAGATGTGGTATTATAATCAATGCGTTCACATGACGCAGAAATACACCTATAGCTCAGGGGATAGAGCACCGCCCTCCGGAGGCGGGTGCGGCGGTTCGAATCCGCCTAGGTGTGTAAAAACCTGTCGGATTTTCCGACAGGTTTTTTTGTTGTTGTCCGGGAAATGTTACGCAGGTTCTTCAGAAAACTTGCGGTTTCGGAGCATCTCAATTTCGCGGCGGTAAGGCGGGAGCGTTTTCTTTGGATTTTCGACGGAAGGGATATAAGGTGTTTCCAGAATCTTTGGTACTTCCATGAAATCCGGATGGTGTACGATGGAAGCAAGAGCCTCAAATCCGATTTCGCCCTGACCGATATTGGCATGGCGGTCTTTTTGTGCACCCTGCGGATTTTTGCTGTCATTGATATGGAAGACCGCAATCTGGTCTTTTCCGAGAATCCGGTCAAAGGTTTCGATGACACCGTCAAAATCATTCCGGATGTCATATCCGCTGTCATGTGTGTGGCAGGTGTCAAAGCAGACACGAAGCTTTTCATTATAGGTGACGCCGCTATAAATCCGGGCCAGCTCTTCAAAGGAGCGGCCAAGCTCTGAGCCTTTGCCTGCCATCGTTTCCAGCGCGATCTGACAAGGGGTATCTTTTGTCAGTACTTCATTAAGCCCTTTGATGACCTGAGCAATCCCGGCATCCACACCGGCGCCGACATGGGCACCCGGATGAAGAATGAGCGTGCGGCTTTGGCATGCTGCTGTACGTTCGATTTCCAGAGCGAGAAACTCGACCGCAAGCTGAAAAGTCTCCGGTTTCACAGAATTCCCAAGATTGATAATATAAGGTGCGTGAACGACAATATCAGAAATGTGATGGGAGTTCATAAAATCCCACGCTTCCGGGATACGAAGCTCGCTGATGTCTTTCCGTCTTGTATTCTGAGGCGCGCCGGTATAAAACATAAAGGTATCAGCCTGATAGGAGGCCGCTTCTTTGGCTGAACCAAGCAGCATATCTTTTCCGCTCATCCCGACATGGGAGCCGAGAAGCGGAGTTTGTCTTTTTTCTTTTGTCATAGTGATTTCCTCTCAAAACAATAATGATTTCTGTTATTATATACTAAAAGAGAAAAAAGCGCAAGAGCTCAAAAATATGGTTGTTGGAGATTCTTTCCTATGTTAGAATATAAGGAACGTAATTTTATATAAAAATCAGAGAAATAAAGAAAGAAGGACGAATGAGATGAAAAAACTGGTAGATTTTCTGGAAGAGGAAATGAAAGCAGCATTTGAAAAAGCAGGATATGACGGAAGCTTTGCGAAAGTGACCTTATCTAATCGTCCGGATTTATGTGAATATCAGTGCAATGGAGCGATGGCAGCAGCCAAAACCTACCACAAAGCTCCGATTATGATTGCAGGGGATGTACTGACTCACCTTCAAGAGAGTGAAGCACTGGAGGATGTACAGGCGGTAAATCCGGGATTTATCAATATGAAAGTAAAAAAAGAGTTTCTTTCTTCCTATGCAGAAGAGATGAGAAAGTCCGAGCAGCTTGGGGTAGAGCATGCGGCTCAGAAGAAACGCATCATTATGGATTTTGGAGGCGCAAACGTGGCAAAGCCGCTTCATGTGGGACATCTTCGTTCAGCAGTAATTGGGGAAAGTTTAAAGCGGATTCTGCGGTTTAAGGGACATGAGGTTATCGGAGATGTTCATCTTGGAGACTGGGGATACCAGATGGGACTTGTCATTACCGAGCTTCAGAAACGGAATCCGGATCTTCCGTATTTTGACGAGCAGTTCACCGGTGAATACCCGGAAGAAGCACCGTTTACAATCAATGACCTGGAAGAAATCTATCCATATGCGAGTGCCTATGCAAAGGAGCACGAGGACTATAAAGAAGAAGCTCTGAAAGCGACATTTGAGCTTCAGAACGGAAGAAGAGGATACCGTGCACTCTGGAAGCACATCATGAACGTATCGATTGCCGATCTGAAAAAGAATTATGAAAACCTGAATGTAACATTTGACCTCTGGAAAGGAGAGGCAGATGCACAGCCGTATATTCCGGATATGGTGGAAATGCTCAAAGAAAAAGGATTCGCTCATCTGGATCAGGGGGCTCTCGTAGTCGATGTCAAGGAGGAGACAGATACGAAGGAAATTCCGCCGTGCATGATTCTGAAGTCAGACGGAGCAGCCCTCTATGATACGACAGATCTTGCCACACTTGTGGAAAGAGAAGAACTCTATCAGCCGGATGAAGTAATCTATGTGGTTGACAAGCGTCAGGAACTTCACTTTGTACAGGTGTTCCGCTGCGCAAAGAAAACGGGAATTGTTCCGGAGGATACCAAGCTGACTTTCATCGGTTTTGGAACGATGAATGGAAAAGACGGAAAGCCGTTTAAGACAAGAGCAGGCGGTGTCATGCGTCTTTCCGATCTGATTCGTGAAATCAACGAAGAGATGTCCCAGAAGATTGCGGAAAACCGGACAGTTGCTCCGGAGGAGGCTGAAAAGACAGCTCAGATGGTCGGACTTGCAGCATTAAAATACGGAGACCTTTCCAACCAGGCATCAAAAGACTATGTCTTTGATCTGGATAAGTTTTCTTCTTTTGAAGGAAATACAGGACCGTACATTCTGTACACCATTGTCCGGATCAAATCCATCCTGAATAAATACGCCGAAAACGGAGGAAATCTGGATACATGTTCCGTGAAAGCACCGCACTCTGATTCTGAGCGGGCGCTGATGCTGGAAGCAGCGAAATTTACCGCAGTTCTGGATCAGGCATATGAAGAGCTTGCTCCTCATAAGATCTGCGGTTACATTTACGATCTGGCAAACAGCTTCAACCGTTTCTACCATGATAACAGAATCCTTGGCGAAGAGGATGAAGAAAAGAAGCAGGGATATATCGCACTGCTTGATCTGGTAAGGACGATTCTGGAGACCTCCATCGATCTGCTTGGATTTGAAGCGCCGGAAAGGATGTAGGACTATGACAGAACGACTGTATAATCAGGATGTCTATACAAAAACCTTTACTGCAACGGTTCGTTCCTGCCAGGAAGCATCCGGCAGGGATGGATATGAAGTAATTCTGGACCGTACCGCCTTCTTTCCGGAAGGCGGAGGGCAGTATGGAGATATCGGATGGCTTTCCGGGATCCGGGTGACGGATACACAGGAGAAAGACGGGGAAGTCATCCATTATACGGAAGAGCCGCTGGAAGCAGGAAGCACGATCGACGGAGAGATAGACTGGAAGATCCGGTTTTCCAGAATGCAGCAGCATACAGCAGAGCACATTTTGTCCGGGCTGGTACATAAACGGTTCGGATATCAGAATGTAGGATTTCATCTCGGAGATGATCTGTGCACCATGGACTTTAACGGACCGGTCACAAAAGAGCAGATGGAAGAGATTGAACAGGAGGCCAACCGGGCTGTTTACCAGAATATCCCGGTTCAGATTCTCTATCCGTCCGAAGAAGAACTGGAAGGAATGGAGTACCGAAGCAAGATTGAAATCGACGGTCAGGTGCGCATTGTCTGGATCCCGGGGTATGACCGGTGTGCCTGCTGCGCTACCCATGTCGGCTCTACCGGAGAAATCGGACAGATCAAAGTGATCGCCATGATGAATTATAAGGGTGGAGTCCGCGTGACAATGGTAAGTGGGGACAGAGCTCTGGCAGATCATGAAAAACGCGAAAAAGATATGAAAGAGATTTCGGCGATGCTTTCTGCAAAAGAAGATGAACTTCCGGAGGCAGTCAGGAGACTGAAGGATGAAAATGAAAACCAGAAGCATCAGATCATTGAACTGCAGAGAAAAATGACTGCCCTGAAGGCACAGCAGGTTCCGGAAGGAACATACAGCCAGTGCCTGTTTGAGACGGATCTGGATCAGACCGGCATCCGGGAACTGATGAATCACGTTCTGGAACGAAGTGTTGCTGTGTGCGCTGTTTTCCTGAAACGGGGCGAGCAGTACCAGTATGTAATCGGAAGCCAGAAAAGGGATATCCGTGATCTGGGCAAAAAGCTGAACGAGAGATTTCATGGACGGGGCGGCGGAAAGCCGGGCATGATCCAGGGCTCTCTTACAGGTGACGAAGAGGAAATCAAAGCATATTTTGAGGAGATAATCAATGTTCAATAATCAGCCAAACAGACAGCCGGGAAATCCGTTTGCGAGAATCATTATTCCGATTTTGATTTACTGGGGGATCAATTTCCTTGTGGATATTGTTGTTGTCGCGGCTTATCTGGCTGCGCGTGCACAGGATCTGCTGCATGCCTATGAAAGCCAGACTGCGTTTCAGACATTTATGGAAGAAACACTGACATTTGCATTGAGCCATTCGACGGAAATTACGTCGGCGGCGGCAGTGCTGGCGCTTCCAATTTATATCTACATGATGAGAAAGGATGAGAAATACCGAAGGTTGTTTACGGTACCGGATCCGGATTCCGGCAAAACACCGGCATGGACCTATCTGTATGCAGTTCTGCTTGGAGTGACAGCCGGAGTTGCGCTGAACAATATCCTGATTCTGAGCAATATCAGCAGCATCAGCGTTTCTTATCAGACAACGTCAGCAGGACTTTACGCTTCACCGGTGATCATCGAAGTGATTGGACTCGGAGTGATTGTACCGGTTCTTGAAGAGTGCCTGTACAGAGGAGTTATTTTCAGAAGAATCCGAGACATGGTAGATGCCAGAAAAGCCATTTTGTTTTCCGCGCTGATTTTTGCCGTTGTGCATGGAAATATTGTACAGTTTCTGTATGCGTTTGTATTCGGACTGCTTTTGTCATATGCCTATGAGACTTACGAAAGTATCAAAGCACCGGTTTTGCTGCACTGTGCAGCAAATCTTGGCTCAGTGCTTCTGACGGAAACGAATGCGTATGAATGGATATTCCAGACACCGCTGAGGATGGGAATTATTACTGTTGTCTGTGCATTTGCGGCGTCTGTGTTCTTTGTACAGATTCGAAATATGGAGAACACAAAAAAAAGCGGGCATGGCCAGCCATAGATTTCAGGCTGTATGAAGGAATAGTCATAAAAAATGTTACAAAATTATTAAAAAACATTGCAAAGAATAGAAGAATAAGATATACTAGACCTTGTAGTGAAAAAAGAAGGACCGAAAGAGTTCGGACATGCAGTTTTAGACAGGAGAGAAGAGAATGAACAAATTTGGGAAGAGACTGGTGATAGCATTGATGGCTAGCTCAATGCTTGCAACTCCGGTTTATGCGGCACCGAATACCGATGAAATCAAAGCTGAAAAGGAACAGAAAGAAAAAGAAGTCGAGTCTGTACAGGCACAGCTTCAGACGATGGTTTCCAAGATTTCTGAGACAGAAGAAAAGCTGGTCAGCAAAGGAGAGGAAATCCAGAAGGCGAAAGAAGATCTCGCCGCAGCTGAGGAAAAACAGCAGCAGCAGTATGAGTCGATGAAAGTCCGGATTAAATATATGTATGAACAGGGCGATACGAAAGCTCTGGAAGATCTGTTTACATCAAACAGCATTGCAGACTTTCTGAATCAGGCAGACTATATTGAAACCGTACATAATTACGACAGAGAAAAGCTTCAGGAATATGTAGAAACAACAAAAAAGATTGAAAACCTGAAAAAGACCCTGGAAGAAGATCTTGCAAATCTGGAAGAGATGCAGACATCTTTCGAAAGCCAGAAAGAACAATTAAGTCAGACACTGGCTGAGAAACAGGCAGAAGTAGAAAATCTTGATCAGGAACTTCAGGCAGCGATTGCGCAGGCAGCAGCAGAAGAAGAGGCAAGAAGAAAGGCGGAAGAGGAAGCCCGGAGAAAGGCGCAGGAGGAAGCGGCTGCAGCAGCGGAAAGCTCTTCCAGTTCCAATACGACTTCCAGCCAGTCAGGTTCATCGGGAAACCAGAACAGCAATACATCCTCTGGTTCATCCTCGGGGAATACGACATCCAGCAGTGGAAGTTCTAACAGCGGAAGTTCCAGCAGCGGAAGTTCCAGCAGTGGAAGTTCTAATAGTGGAACATCTAACAGCGGAAGCAGCACATCCAAACCGAGTACAGGTTCCGGATCCAGTTCCAGCAGTTCAGGCGGATCCAGCACAAGCAATGCAAGTGCTGCAAGTGTGATTGTAAGCGCTGCAAGAAGCTGTCTTGGTACACCGTATGTATGGGGCGGCAACACACCGGGATCAGGACTTGACTGTTCCGGACTCGTAAAATACTGCCACAGTGTGGCTGGCATCAGTGTAGCGAGAACATCTTCTGCTCTTGGAGCAGGCGGAAAGGCGGTATCCAGTCCGCAGCCTGGAGATGTAGTATGTTATGTCGGACATGTTGGTATCTATATCGGGGGAGGACAGATGATTCATGCCCCTCAGCCGGGTGAAGTCGTAAAGGTTCAGAGCGTTTACGGAAGCCCATGGTACAGAAGATACTGGTAAAATCAAGGTAAAATAAAGGAATTCATGAAAAAACGGCTTGCATGGCCGTTTTTTCTATGTTATACTACGAATGTTGCAAAAAAACACGCATGCGGTTACTTTCGGCGGTGCCGGCAGAATGTGCGGTTCCGGAGGGCAGAAACATGCGGAAGTAAAAAACCAAAACATATGGAGGAAGAAACATGAGCGTTATTTCAATGAAACAACTTTTGGAAGCCGGTGTTCACTTTGGACATCAGACAAGAAGATGGAACCCTAAGATGGCTGAGTACATCTACACAGAGAGAAACGGAATCTACATCATCGACTTACAGAAATCCGTTGGAAAAGTAGATGAGGCTTATCAGGCAGTATCCGATATTGCAGCAGAAGGCGGAACAATTCTTTTCGTAGGAACAAAGAAACAGGCTCAGGATGCTATCAAAACAGAAGCAGAGCGTTGCGGAATGTTCTATGTAAACGAAAGATGGCTTGGCGGTATGCTGACAAACTTCAAGACAATCCAGAGCAGAATCGAGCGTTTAAAAGAGATCGAAGCAATGGCTGAAGACGGAACATTTGACGTGCTTCCGAAGAAAGAAGTTATCGCATTAAAGAAAGAATGGGAAAAACTTGAGAAAAACCTTGGCGGTATCAAGAACATGAAGAGACTGCCGGACGCTATTTTCGTAGTAGATCCTAAGAAAGAAAGAATCTGTGTTCAGGAAGCACATACACTTGGAATTCCGCTGATCGGTATCGCTGATACAAACTGCGATCCGGAAGAACTGGACTATGTGATCCCGGGAAATGACGATGCAATCAGAGCTGTCAAACTGATCGTTTCCAAGATGGCAGACGCTGTTGTAGAAGCAAATCAGGGAGCAACTGGCGAAGAAGTATTCGAAGGCGAAGATACAGAGGCAGTTGAAGAGGCAGAAGAAACTGTAGAAGAATAATCCATTTCGACTAAGATTCAGGAGGAAAGCAAAATGGCAGTTACAGCAAGCATGGTAAAAGAATTAAGAGAAATGACAGGCGCAGGAATGATGGACTGTAAAAAAGCTCTTAGTGAAACAAACGGCGATATGGACGCAGCCGTTGAATATTTAAGAAAAAATGGTCAGGCAAAGGCTGAAAAGAAAGCTGGAAGAATTGCAGCAGAAGGTCTTGTTAAAGCAGCTGTAAAAGATGACAAGGTAGCAGCAATCGTAGAAGTAAACTCTGAAACAGACTTCGTTGCAAAGAACGCAGAGTTCCAGGGATTTGTTGATGCTGTAGTAAATCAGGCTCTGAATACAGATGCAGCTGATATGGACGCATTCATGGCTGAGGCATGGAACGCAGATCCGTCCAAGACAGTTCAGGATGCTCTGACAGAAAAGATCTCTGTGATCGGAGAAAAACTGAACATCAGAAGATTTGAGAAAATCACATCTGAAGGATGCGTTGTTGCATACATTCACGGCGGCGGAAGAATCGGTGTTCTTGTAGAAGCTGATACAAACGTTGTAAACGATGAAATCAAAGCATGCTTAAAGAACGTAGCAATGCAGGTAGCAGCTATGTCTCCGAAGTATGTATCCCGTGATGAAGTTTCTCAGGAATTCATGGATCACGAAAAAGAAATCCTTCTTGCTCAGGCTAAGAAAGAAAATCCGAACAAGCCGGACAACATTATCGAAAAGATGATCATCGGACGTCTCAACAAAGAGCTCAAAGAGTTCTGTCTGTTAGATCAGGTATACGTTCAGGACAGTGACCTGACAGTTGGAAAATATGTAGAAAAAGTTGCAAAAGAGAACAACGCAGAAGTTACTGTTAAGAAATTCGTTCGTTTTGAAACAGGCGAAGGAATCGAAAAGAAAGTTGACGACTTTGCAGCAGAAGTAGCAGCTCAGGCTGGTATGTAATTTTTAAAAGTATTAGGGCCCTTGAAGATACCCGTTTTGCGGGATTTTCAAGGGCTTTTTTTGTATCGAAGAAAATTGACCGCTTTTATAACACAACAAAAGGTGATATAATGTTCCAAGACAGTGACTTAAAGTGACAGCGACTTAAAGTAAAAAGGAGATGAAGGATGAAACGATTGGCTGCGGGGATTCTCTGCCTTGCAGGAGCGGTGCTCCTTTGTGGAGCCTGGACGCAATTTCGCTGGAATCAGTTTGAGATACCTGAGATTATTGGTTCGGAAATTGCCGGTGTGGGAAAATCCGAGGATGAAGCATGCCGGGAATTGTTTTCAGATTATACAGATGCGCTTCAGGGAATGAATGTGCCGTACGAATACCGGATTTACGATGCCGTTCTGAATCAGGTGGAAGTGCTGGACGGCAATGGTTATGTGCAGCTGGATTACACCATGGTACCGGCCGCTGTGAACAGTGAAATTATTCAGAATCTGGAACTGGTGTATCTGGGCGGTCAGGGAGCGGACCATGCCCTGTCCGGTATTGATTCAAGATATCTTTACCGGGGACAGATGGTAGTAAGACTGGAGGAGGAAAACGGAATCTATAAGATTACGGAAAAAATGCGTCCGGTGGATTATCAGATTCAGTCTCCGGAATTTCAGGAGGAGATCCGGACACCTCAAACCCAGCATTATGCGATGCGGACAGACAGAGAAGAGACCTATTATATTGATGACGGAGTGCTTTATGTTACCTATGACGGCGGAGAGACCTTTGCAGAGGTACCGGATGGCTATGAAAGAGTCTGCCGGGAGACAAACGGCCTGTATGATGAAAACCTGGAGGATGGAAGTTATCTGATATCTCCGGAGTTTACCGCATTTCTCGGATTTGACAGTGAGGGGACTGTTATGATTTACAGTACCGATCAGGGAGCAGTCTGGCAGGAGAGCAGGATCACAGATCTGGGATATAAAGCGGGTACGTACCTGTCAAGAATCGGAGATGGCTGTGTGGCGGTTTTTGCTATGGACCGGTCGCTCGGAACGGATTATTATGGGATCTGGATGACGGACGATATGAAAACATGGAGACAGATTTCCACTGGCGAGAGCATGATGCCCAATGTAAGTGCCGCGTTCTGGGTCGATGCTCAGACAGGATATTATGCATCCGGACAGGAGCAGAGTGTATTTTACCGGACTGTCGATCAGGGACAGACCTGGCAGGAAATCACGCTTCCTCAGGCGGATGCGGTTATCGAAAAGATGGGATACAATCCATTTGACCAGGTGGAGCAGTTCTATCTGGAAAACGGTGTTTATTATATGGTCGTTGGGCAGGGGGACGATGGAGATTATACGGATCAGGGAAATCTGATCAAAGCATTGTTCCGGTCCGAGGATGGAGAACAGTTTACATTTGAAAAAGAAATCACAGATTCTTTGCAGGAAGCAGGATAGGAGGACAAGATGACGAAGAAAATTTGGAGATTACTTTGCATTCTTTCGCTGTTTCTTGCGGGAATGCTTTTATTTGAAGGAGGAATCCTGTTTTTTCAGTATGGGGCAAGACGGGAAGGCCTTTACTCCGCTTTTGCAGGAGGATGTGCCGCACTGTTTTTCCTGACTGCATTTGTGAGAAGCTTTGGAGAAGAAGGACAGAAAGAATACCAAACCTGGAAGATGGCTCTTGCGGAAGGGAGTGCTGCACTTGTCTCCACAGGGGCGGCCCTTTATGTATTCCGGTATCAGCCGTTGGGTTTTCAGCTGAGGACTGCCGGAATTGTACTGTGTGCGGCTCTGGTTTTTATCTGGCAGAGCCTGTTCAGCAGAAAAAGCAGACAGTTGCAGGAAGAAAAGATGAAAAAGACACTGATGGGGCTGTTCCCGGAATGCCGCGATCAGACTCAGCTTACAGAAGCCCCCCGGATTGATGAGCAGGTGCAGAAGACTCTTCTGGTGAAAATGCAGATCTGGGAGCTCAGATGGTGTATTGGACTTCTGGCCGTGGGACTGATTGCAGGCCTGGCGGCGAATCTTAGAGGGGACTGGCAGATCTGGGCCCTTGGGCTGGTCATTGCAGTGGGATTTGCGTGGCTTTGCGGAAGAGACAGTATCCACACGGCAAGAATTCTGTCAGAATTTGTGGAAAGGCAGCAGAGCCAGGAGATGATTACCTTTTTCCTGTGCTACTATAGCAGGGCCCAAAGACGGTGGGAAAGTATGATTCCGACACTGCAGATCTATCTTCCGATTGCACTCTGCCAGAGTTCGGAATATGATAAGGCACTGGAACTGCTTGCGTGCATGAAGAAACGGCCGGAGGAAGAGGCGTATTATCTTGTCTGGGAGGCAGAAGCGCTGAAGGCAAAAGAGGACTGGGGTGCTCTGAAGGAGACGCTTGGAAAGCTGAAAGAGGCGATTCCTCATATGCCGAAAGCAAGACGTGCGGAGATGGAAGAGAAGTATCAGGCATACGAAAGAATATGGAAAGAGAAAGGGGAATGATGGTATGAGAGAGAGTGATTCCGCTACACTAATGACTGAGGGATTAATTTGGAAGAAGATTACTTTTTTTGCAGTGCCCATTTTTCTGGGCAATCTGTTTCAACAGATGTATAATACAGCGGATTCGCTGATAGTCGGTAATTTTCTTGGAAGCAATGCGCTGGCTGCGGTCAGCTCGTCAGGAAATCTGATCTATCTGATGATCGGATTTTTCAATGGAATCGCACTTGGAGCAGGAGTTGTGATTGCGCGATATTTTGGGGCAAGAGACCAGGAGAACGTGGAGAAGGCAGTACATACAACGGTAGCTTTCGGAATCGCGGCGAGTATTGTCCTGACGATTGTCGGAGTATTCTTTGCCCCTCAGATTCTTGTCTGGATGCAGACGCCGGCTAATGTCATGCCGGAGTCAACGGAATATTTCCGGGTCTACTTTATGGGATCCGCGGGATTTGTCATGTACAATATGTTCGTAGGAATCCTGCAGGCAGTGGGAGACAGCAAACATCCATTGTATTATCTGATTCTGTCATCCATAATTAATGTAGTTCTGGATATTGTGTTTATTACGGTATTTGATATGGGAGTGGGCGGAGCTGCCTTTGCTACCGATATTTCTCAGGTGGTCAGCGCTGTACTCTGTATGATCCAGTTGATGCGGTCCAAAGCGGAATACCGGCTGAACCTGCGGAAAATCCGGTTTGAATGGGATATCTTTAAACAGGTGATTCAGTTCGGTCTTCCATCCGGATTTCAGAATTCCATCATCGCCATTGCAAATGTTGTAGTACAGTCCAATATTAATTCCTTTGGCGAAATGGCCATGGCAGGATGCGGAGCATACTCCAAAATCGAGGGGTTCGGATTCCTGCCGATCACCAGCTTCACAATGGCACTTACCACATTTGTCAGTCAGAATCTGGGAGCGAAGAATTATGAGCGCACGAAAAAGGGTGCAAGATTCGGTATTGCCTGTGCCATGATCCTTGCGGAAATAGTAGGAATCGTGATCTTTCTTGCTGCCCCTGTTTTTGTTGGGGCATTTGACCGGACACCGGAGGTGATTGTATTTGGAACCGAGCGGGCACGGACATCTGCGCTGTTCTACTTCCTGCTGGCGTATTCGCACTCTATAGCGGCGGTACTGAGAGGAGCCGGCAAATCCGTTATACCTATGATTGTCATGATGATTTTCTGGTGCGTGATCCGTGTGGCGGTGCTGACAGGCGTGTCGATTTTGATTCCGTCCATTGCGGTAGTTTACTGGATCTATCCGCTGACATGGACTTTGAGTTCTGTCGCATTTTTTATCTACTATAAAAAGGCAAACTGGCTGTATGCCTTTTAAGACAAAGAGAGCTTCGGTATTGAACTGTCCGATACACAGGACATTCAGACCGGAGCTTTTTTGCGCATTTATGAAGATTATTAAGAAAAACGAAAGATTGGTCGAAGCAGATTGACAAACATAATATCCTAGTGTACTATTTAACTAGTTCACTGATACAGAAAGGAGGACAAAAATGGAATATCGTGTTGAAGCACCGATCTACATGCAGGTTATCAGAGATATTAAAAAGCGGATCGTCCGCAGACAGCTGCTTCCCGGAGAAAAGCTTCCGTCCAACAGAGAGCTTGCCGTTCTTTATAAGGTGAATCCGAATACGGCAGCAAGAATCTATAAAGAGATGGAAGCGGAAGGATATTGTTATACAAAGCGGGGACTTGGAACTTTCATTACGGAGGACGAAAAGATGCAGGAAGAGTTAAGGAAAGAGATGGCAGAGGCACTATTAAGTGGATTTATAAAAGAAATGCTGGATCTTGGATTTAGTAAAAACGAAATCATTACCCGGATAGAAGCATTTGATGAGGAGGAAGAGTTATGATTGCAGAAAGCAGAAGACTGACCAAGGCATTTATGGGAAAGAAAGCGGTAAAGGATGTTTCGCTGAAGATACGAAGTGGATCAATTTACGGGCTTCTTGGACCGAATGGAAGCGGGAAAACAACCTGGATGAAGATGATGACAGGATTTATCAAGCCGACACAGGGGGAAGTTGTTTTTGACGGGGCTCCATGGAATTACCGGGCGAAGAATCAGGTTGCCTACATGTCAACAGAGCCGTTTTACTACGATTTTATGAATATCGGCATGGTAGGAAAATACTACAGCGACTTTTTTGAAGAATTTGATCAGAAAAAGTTCCACGATCTGATTGCTAAAGTAGGTCTCTCGGAAGAAATGAAAATGCGGGAGATTTCCACCGGTATGATGGCAAAGCTGAAGGTGATCGCAACGCTTTCGAGAAAAGCGATGCTGTATATGCTGGATGAACCGCTAAATGGTATCGATCTGAAGGCAAGAGAAGAGATTATTGATGTCATTCTGACAACAGTCAGCGAGAAAAATGCAGTGATCATTTCTACACATCTGATTGAGGAGATTGAGTCCTTTATCGACCACGCCATCTTTATGAAAGACGGCAGTGTGATTTATGAATGTGACGTAGAAGAAGAACGAATGCGTTCCGGAAGAAGCGCGGCTGATCTGTACAGGGAACTGATGTAAAGGGGGAAGGAAAATGGGAAATCTGATTAAGTATGAATGGAGAAAGCAAAGACTGACTAGAATTTTGATCTTGGCCTGCCTTCTGGCTTTTATTGTACTTTTTTTAATCGGCGGTTTGGTCAAAAATGAAACCATAGTTGCGGTCAGTATTTTAATTATCACATTCGCAGGGATGTTTGGCATCTTTTACGTAGGAATTGAAAATCTGGTGATTTTAAACAGGGACCTGAAGACAAAGCAGAGTTATATGCTCTGGATGGTACCGCATTCCACATACGAGATTCTTGGAGCAAAACTGATTGCAGGAATTCTTCAGATGGTATTTGTCTTTCTTGCATTTTTTGCTGCAGGAGTGGTAACCGTCACTGTGACAGCGGCAAGTGAAGGATCTCTGGGAGATCTTTTGAGATCTTTGGGACGGCTCTTTAAGGAAGTCACAAACAGTAATGTTGACTGGGGGGCTTTTTTCGGAGTCTGCCTGCTTCTTCTGATCTCCTGGATTAATGTAATGATGGTAGGTTTTCTCGCAATCATTCTGACAAGAACGGTGCTGCTGAATGCAAGATTTGGAGGAGTGATTGCAGTGATCGTATTCTTCCTGATCAACATCGGGATTGAGAGGATCTATGTACTTTTCGATTCCCTCATTGATATGGCACCGCTTGGCGGGATGGGCGGAGTCAGCCTCTTTGACTACATTTTCTATATTGTAATGACAGTCCTGGCATTTTTCCTGACCGGATGGATTGCAGATGAGAAGCTGAGTGTCTGATAGAAGAAAGATCATAAAAAATACTTATAATATAATTAAAAATCATAATATGTCACGAGTGTGATTCGGGTATATAATGGATGTAACACTGGAAAAGAAAGAGATTCATCCACAGGAGGAAAAGAAGAAATGAAAACACTCGTGATCGGAGGTGTCGCGGCCGGAACTAAGGCTGCTGCAAAACTGAAAAGAGAAGACCGCAGCGCAGAGGTGACCCTGCTTACAAAAAGCAGAGAGATCTCCTATGCAGGCTGTGGTCTTCCATATTATGTAGGAGGACTGATTGAAACAGAAGAGGAGCTGATTGTTAATACACCGGAAAAATTTGCAGGTCTGACAGGTGTGCAGGTGCTGACCGGGAGAGAGGCGGTTGGTCTTGATCCGGAACGGAAATCCGTACATGTAAAAAATCTGGATGACGGCACGGAAGAGGAGTATACCTACGACAACCTGATTCTTGCTGTCGGAGCGTCTGCCATTGTCCCGGATGTGCCGGGAATCCGCCTTCCGGGGGTATTTCAGATGCGGACACCGGAGGATGCCCAAAATATGCGGTCCTATATGGAGGAGCATGAGGTCAGACGTGCGGTGGTGGCAGGAGGCGGTTTCATCGGACTGGAAATTGCGGAAAACCTGCATGCCAAAGGAATTGCAGTGACGGTCATTGATATGGCGCCTCAGATCATGCCAAATGTTCTGGACCCGGAAATGGCGGCCTATGCGAAGCGCCATCTTCAGAAGAAGGGAATCCGGATTCAGACAGGCACTGCGTTGAAAGCAGTACTTGGCGGAGAAAAGGCGTCCGGTATTCAGACGGATCAGGGAACGATTCAGTCAGATATGGTCGTTGTTTCAATCGGAATCCGTCCGAATACTGCATTTTTGAAGGACAGCGGAATTAAGATGGACAGAGGAACCATTGTAGTGGACGGACAGATGAGGACGAACCTTCCGGACGTGTACGCGGCAGGAGACTGCGTTGTCGTAAAGAACCGGATTACCGGGAAACCGCAGTGGTCAGCCATGGGATCTTCCGCAAACTATGAAGGAAGAACACTGGCACAGATTCTTGCCGGAAAAGAAAAGAACTATCCGGGCGTACTTGGGACAGGCGTCGTAAAGCTCCCGGGAATGAATGTAGGAAGAACCGGCCTTACCGAGGTGCAGGCAAAGGAAGCAGGGTATGATGTAGAAACGGTTCTTGCCGTGACAGATGATAAAGCCCATTATTATCCGGATGCAGATTCCTTTGCGACAAAGATGATTGCAGACCGTACAACCCACAAACTTCTTGGAATCCAGGTGCTTGGGGCCGGAGCAGCAGATAAGATGACAGATATTGCTGCAACGGCAATTGCGATGGATGCCCGGCTGGAAGATCTGGAAAATCTGGATCTGGCCTATGCGCCGCCGTTTTCCACGGCGATCCATCCGCTTGTACAGGCAGCGTATATTCTGGAAAACAAAATCAGCGGAGAAATGGTCAGCATGACTCCGGCGGAGTATGCCGAAGGAAAAGCAAAAGGCTATAAGGTGGTAGATGTCTGCCCGAATCCGCAGATTGCAGGAGCATTTTATGTGAATCTTTCCTCAGTCAACGGACCGATTGACGGGCTTGACAAAGACGAAAAGCTGTTGCTTGTCTGCCTGAAAGGCAAAAGAAGCTATTTCCTTCAGAACCGGTTAAAGGCATATGGATATACAAACACAGTCGTGCTTGAAGGTGCCCAGTACTTTAATGATGTCAAAGTAGAAGGGGGAAAATTCAAGGTTTCCCCGGAAGATATTACGAGAGTAAAGGCTCTGGGATTTCTTCAGGATAAGCGGACCGAGGACTGCTTTAACGCCCGCGTCATCACACGAAACGGAAAGATTACCGCGGAGGAAAGCCGTGTAATTGCCGAGGCGGCAGAGAAGTTCGGAAGCGGGGAAATCACCATGACCTCTCGGCTTACCATTGAGATTCAGAAAGTACCATATGCGAATATCGAACCGCTGCGGGAATTCCTGGCGGATGCAGGACTGGAAACGGGCGGTACCGGATCGAAGGTACGTCCGGTGGTATCCTGTAAAGGAACGACCTGCCAGTATGGACTGATTGATACCTTCCATCTGTCGGAAGTGATCCATGAGCGGTTTTATCACGGCTACAATCAGGTGAAGCTTCCGCACAAGTTCAAGATTGCGGTAGGCGGATGTCCGAATAACTGTGTGAAACCGGATCTTAATGATCTTGGAATTATCGGGCAGAGAGTTCCGGCTGTGGATCTCTCCAGGTGCCGCGGCTGTAAAGTCTGCCAGGTGGAAAACAACTGCCCGATCCATGTGGCAAGGATGGAAGACGGAAAGATCCGGATCGATGGAAGTCAGTGTAATCACTGCGGACGTTGTGTGGGGAAATGCCCATTTGGCGCAGTGAATACGGAGACGGAAGGATACAGAGTTTACATCGGAGGAAGATGGGGCAAGAAAGTGGCTCACGGACGTGCTCTGGAAAGGGTATTTACAAGTGAAGAAGAAGTACTGGATGTTGTAGAAAAGGCAATTCTTCTCTTCCGTGAACAGGGAATTACCGGAGAGCGTTTTGCCGATACGATTGAACGTCTCGGATTTGAAAACGTACAGAGTCAGCTTCTTTCTGATGAACTTCTTGAAAGAAAGCAGGAAAATCTGGCTGCACAGAAACATTTGAAAGGCGGAGCAACCTGTTAAGGATGAAGGAGAAGAGTTCAGGGATGCAGTATTTTACTGTGTCCCTGCTCTTGTTTTTAAGCTATAATTAAAAGTAAGAAAAGCGAGGAAAAGGAGGAAGAAGGAAATGGCATTATTACATGTGGATTTTTTCTCGGAAGTTCTGGAAAAGTGTATGAATATGGATGTGATCCTTCCGCAGAATACGACCAGTCAGATTGGAATGAAAGGAAATGCAAAGGCTGGAAAATACAAAACAGTCTATCTGCTCCATGGAATGAGTGATGATCATACAACCTGGCAGCGGAGGACGTCCATTGAACGATATGTCAGTGAATACGGGATTGCGGTAGTTATGCCGGATGCAGGGCTTGGATTTTATACAGATACGAAATACGGACTTCCTTACTGGACTTTTTTTTCACAGGAGCTTCCAAAAATCTGCCGTGAATTTTTTCCACAGTTGTCGGAAAAGAGGGAGGATACGCTGGCAGCCGGACTTTCCATGGGAGGATACGGAGCGTGGAAACTTGGCCTTGGAGCACCGGAGACATTCGGTGCAGCGGCATCTATGTCCGGAGTACTGGATGTAGCAAGAAGGGTAAAAGAAGAGGCTGCGGACATTGCGAGAAAACCGTCCGGTTTCTGGGAAGGAATCTTTGGAAATCCGGACAGGATTGCCGGATCGTCAAATGATCTGAAATATCTGGCAAAGAAACTGAAAGAAGAACAGAAACCGGAGCCAAGGCTGTTTGCCTGGTGCGGGACGGAGGATTTCCTGTATCAGAACAACCTGGATATGTGGGAAGAAATGAAGCGGCTCGGATATGAAGTTACAACCACAAGTTCCAGCGGAGACCACCAGTGGAAATACTGGGATGAGCAGATTCAGACGATTCTGGAATGGTGGATAAAATAAAGAAGTGAAAAGAATGAAAACACAAGAAGCGAAAGGAGTCACCTGGAAAAACCTGCTGATAGCGGCTGTTCTTCTGATTGGCTGTGTCGTGTTTTATTTTGGTGTTTACCGCAAGGCGAATGAACCGGTTGCCGTACTGGATCGGACCAATGCGGCTCCCGCCGTTCATACATTATCAGAAGTGACCGAAATTCTTATGCAATATGATGATTTCTTTACAGAAGAGATGGTGGAACACCTCTCTCTCGAACAGAATTTTGGTACTTATATTATTCCTGGCCTGAAATCCACCAGAACGGTAAACAGTAAAACAGGTCAGTCAGACATCTGCACTTCCATGACGCCGCAGGGAATGGATGTGACGGAAGACTCTATTTTTGTAAGCGCGTACTGCCATACTAAAAAACACAATTCCGTACTGTATCAGATTGACAAAAAATCCGGGCGGTTTGTAAAAGAAATTATTATGCCAAACAGGACTCATGCCGGCGGCATTGCGTATGACAACCTGAATCAGGTGCTGTGGGTTTCAGATATGCTAAACGGGGAGGCAGCGGTAAGCTTGTATACAATGGAAGCTCTGGAAAACTATCAGTATGACAAGACAAAAAAGCCCCTTCCATTTTTGGAAACCCATGCGTTGGAGGGGCTTGCAAGAAATTCTTTCATGGCATTTCGGGGAGGGAGCCTTTATGCTGGATATTTTTCTCTTTCCGGGGACAGCATCATCAATCGGTATTCGGTGGATTTTGAAATCAATGAACAGAATAAGGAGGAATATGAGGAGCTGAACAGGGAGAGGGAACTGTTCAGCAATGTTGCAATTGACCAGGAATGGGCGGATATTCTTTCTCAGGTTCAGGGACTGGAGGTGTTCGGAAACTATCTGTTCCTTTCCCAGTCCTACGGATTTTCAGATTCCAAACTCCGTATTTATGAAAGATCTGTCATTGAATCAGAGAAATACAGTCTGAAGAAGAAAGAAGAGATTAAAAGCTTTTCGCTTCCCAACCGTATGGAACAGATCTGTATTCAGGATGGACGGCTCTATATGCTGTTTGAATCCGGTGCTTATGTTTACCGCGGCATCCCGGTCAACTGTGTCGACCGGATTATTTCGGTTGATCTGAAGGATGTCCTGAAGAATCTTGATTAGCTGAGGAGAGAAACGGGTTTTTCTGAATATGACGGTAAATCAGTGAAGCAATAACTTCGATATCCTCCTTCATACCATCCTCAATCCAGTGCAGAAAAATATTATAAAGCGCTCCGGAATAGTAGTAGAGCTCGTATTTCCTCGGGGAATCCGAATCTGCCATACCCGCAATGGTCAGCATATAAAAGTCCAGACCGTGCAGGATGATTTCGGAGCGGTTTGATTTTTTCAGGCAAAGCGCATAGTCTGCATATTTCTGAAGATAGCGCAGACCGTGGAGAATGTGATCATAAGTCTGAAAGCCGTTCTGAAGTTCTGGAAAATCATTGGCAAGCGACAAAGCATATTCTTTAATGATGCGAAACATATAGTCCATCAGAATCTCATCTTTGGAATGATAATTGCGGTAATAGGACATCCGGGATACACCGGCTCTTTCAGTAATATCGGTAATGGTGATGTCGTCATAATCCTTTGTGTGCATCAGCTGCAAAAGCGCATCCATGATGCAGCGTTTTGTAAAAGAAGGGCCTTTGCGTACCCGGCTGGATGAATTCATGAACAAAACCTCCTGATTTGTAACAAAAATGTAAAAGTATCTTGCTTTCCCTAAAAGCAAATGTTACAATTGTAACATTTAGTAATATGCCAGTAGTTTAGCAGAAAAACTGGGGAAAAGCAAGAGATACGGGAGGATGGATCATGCAGTTTGGTATTGTAAGTGACAGTTCCTGTGATCTGCCTGAGGCATATTTGCAGGCGGAACAGGTACAGATAGTATCATTTTATATTTCTTTTGACGGAGAAAATTATTATCAGGAGGGAAAGCAGATCTCTATTCCGGATTTTTATCAGAAGATGGCAGACAATCCGGACTGCTTTCCAAAGACATCCATGCCATCTGTTCAGGACTATGTGGATGCATTTGTCCCATTTGTCAAAGACGGAATGCCGGTACTATGTATCTGCCTTTCCAAGAAGCTGAGCGGCTCCATGCAGGCCGCCATCAATGCGAAACAGGTAGTGGAAGAGCAGTATGAGGGGGCAAGAATTGAGATTCTGGATTCGGCCCTTGCAACTGCATTACAGGGAATGCTTGTAAAAGCAGCTGTGGAAATCCGTAATGTGGGAGAATCCCTCGATGAGGCAGTCAGATGTCTGGGGGAAATTCGTAAAAGCGGTCATATTTTCTTTACAACAGATGATTTAAAATATCTGGAACATGGTGGAAGAATCGGAAAAGCTGCTTCTGTCGCAGGAAGCGTGCTGAAGATCAAGCCTCTTCTGCAGTTTTATGACGGAGAGCTCGGACCGGCAGAGCTTTGCCGGGGGAGGAAGAAGTCAATTTTAAAGCTCATCGAAAAAATGGAGACATATATGGAAGAGCATGACATTCATCCGGAGGATTATTATATTGTGACCGGAGTCGGGCTGTGGGTGGAAGAGTATGAGCAGTTTAAAAACCAGCTGGCGGAAAGACTGGAAGAAGCCGGTTTTCATGTGGCACAGTGGGAAGATATTCAGATCGGTGCCACCATTGGTGTACATACCGGACCATATCCTCTTGGTACCGGACTATTGAAGCGATGGAAAAAGGAATGTAGCTTTTTGTCGTTTTTCAGCAGCATTTTGTCGATAAGTGTAGTTTTTCCTGTTATTTTCAAAGAAAGTCGTTATGATAGTAGCGGAGGTTGGAAGGAGGAAAACATGCAGCTGATTTACGAAACATTGAGAAGTTTGGGTTTGACTTCAAAATATCAGGGATATCAGCAGCTGGCCGAGGCAACAAAGATCGTACTGGAAAACGACAACTTCATGCTGAATGTAACGAAGAATATTTATCCGGAGGTGGCATTCAGGCTGAAGGTGACTTCGCAGAGTGTAGAGCGGAATATCCGGACAGCGATAGAAGTATGCTGGAGGCAGAGCGGGCCGGAAGGCTTCAGCAAAATTGCGGGCTGTAAAATAACAAGAATTCCAACAAATGCAGAGTTTATAGACATGTTCGCCTTCTACATCAAAACTCATAGCTGATGAGGGATAAGGACTAAAAGAATCGCATACATCATTTTTGGGGACGTGTTCCGGTGTAACGGTACACGTCCCCAAAATTATTCTAAATGGAGGGTGGACGCTTTACAAATAGAAAAAAGATGATTATAATAGGTGGAAGTCAGGGGGCGGTTTTATGGAAAGAGCAAATGAGTTTGAGCTGCCGGTACATTTTATCATGGCGGTATTCGGAGGATTTGTAGGTGCATATGCCATACTTGCAAGGATGGAGGTGTTCGGATCTGCGCAGACAGCAAACTTGATTGAGCTGGTGTGCAGTGTTCTGGGAAGGAATCCGGAGGAGGTGCTGACCAGGGTGGCGGCACTGTTGGTATACATGAGCGCAATGGTCGTTGCGGCTGTTCTCGCAAAAAAAGTACAATGGAATCTGAAGTATCTGGCAATTTTTCTGGACGCTTCTGCAATTCTGGCAGTTGGATATTTTCCGGAGAATATGGATCCGGTGATGGCGCTTTATCCGGTTTTTTTTGTCACGGCTTTTCAGTGGTGTGTGTTTCAGGGAGCAAAAGGATATACAAGCTCCACGATTTTTTCTACAAATAATCTAAAACAGACCGTCTTTGCCATAACAGAATATTTCCTATACAGAAAAGAAGAGAAAGTCCGTAAAGAGAAAGCGGAAAAGGCTCTTGTTTTTGGAGGTACGCTTCTCAGTTTTCATATTGGTGTCGGGTTTTGTTATCTGATATGGCTGCAGTATGGAATTCACAGTGTCTGGTTCGGGAGCATTCCTCTTCTGGCAGGGGCAGTGCTCCTTGTGATTCAGGATGTGAGGGCAAAAGCATATACACGGGAGCAGGATTCCGTTTCCTGTTCGTAACGATAAAAAACAGACTGCGGGGCAGTCTGTTTTGTTTGTCTTTACAATCGCAGCGAAAGAAAATCAGATCTCCATTTTCTTATAAGCCTCTTCAGGATCCAATGTGTAGGTTCCATCTTCGAACTGAAAGAGAGGAATCCCGATCGTATGTCCGTTCCGGACTTCTTCAAAAAGATCCATTGTGTCGCGAAGCTTCAGAAACCGTTTCAGATTTGCTGTTGACTTTGTAATATCAAAATAATTGTACTGGATACTGTCATCTGCATGCTCTTTTAAGTATGCTTTTGTATCAAGGCAGTCTCCGCAAATATCAGAACCATAAATAATGACTTTCATACCGTATATGCTCCTTTTTTGTTTTACTATAACATGGACCAAAGAAAAGTACAATATGAGATCTTCTGTTCTGAGTATGGTCTTCGGAAGAAAAAAACATTTTACATTTTGCCCGGATCGTGTAGAATAAAAGATGGATGTATGGGAGAGATGGGAAACGCCAGAAAAAAGGAGTAGTGAAAGAATGAATCAGATTAGAAAGCGTGCGCAAGAGAAGAGGGAAGAGATCTGCAGGGACAGAAGATACCTGCATCAGAATCCGGAAATCGGAATGGATCTTCCCGGGACGGTTTCCTATATCGGTGAACGTCTCTCAGAGATGGGAATTAAATGGAACTTCTGTGGAGGAGAACTTTCGGAAAAAATGACTGCAGATTATATGGAAGCAGGATTTCCGGAGATGAAAAAAGCAGTAGGAATTACGGCAGTGATCGGACAGGGAAGTCCGTGTATTCTTTTAAGGGCGGATATGGACGCACTCCCGATCCGTGAGGAGACGGGCCTTCCATATTGTTCTGCGAATGGATACGGACACATGTGCGGACATGACAGTCATGCGGCCATGCTTCTTGGGGCCGCAGGAATTTTGAAAGAAATGGAGAGTGAACTTTGCGGATCCGTCAAGCTTTTATTTCAGCCGGGAGAAGATACAGGCGCGGGGGCAAAGATGATGGTCGCGGGAGGCGCCTTGAGAAATCCGGATGTTGATGCGGCTTTCGGACTGCATGTGCAGCCGCTTCAGGAAACAGGGCGGGTCGGTTACTGCAGAGGGGTAAATTCTGCATCGCTTGATACCTTTATTCTAAAAATCAAAGGAAAAGGCGGACACAGTTCCCAGCCTCAGATCTGCGTGGACCCGTTGATGATTTTGAATCAGGTATATCAGGCGGTCAACCTGCTTGTGACAAGAGAGGTGGATCCGGCTGCCATGGCAACTCTGACCTGCGGAGTCGTAAAGGGAGGAACAGCTGTCAATATCATTCCTGATACAGCAGAACTCCATATTGGAGTCCGTACTCTGGATTTAGGAGCATCGGAGCATCTACGCAGACGGATTCCGGAGGTCATTGACCATTATGTACGGGCCTGGAACGGGGATTATGAAATGACAGTATTTCAGACGCCGTGTACATACAGCGACAGAAAATTTGTAAAAGAAATGCTGCCTTTTCTAGAAGAGACCGCAGGCAGAGAAAATGTAGAGGAAATTCCGCCGATGAGCGGGACAGAAGATTTTGGATATGTCACAAGAGAAGTACCGGGAATGTTTGTGTTTATCGGGGCGGGAAAAGAGGGGAATGCCCCGCTTCACAATGCACACATGGTACTTGACGAGGAGGTTTTACCGATCGGGGCAGCCATCTACGCGGATGCGGCCGTGTCATGGCTGAAGAAAAAAAGGAACGAGGAGTAAAACATGAATCAGACCAGAAAAGGATCAAGAGGCTTTCATATGCCTCATGTCTTTATTATTTTACTTTTTATTATGCTGATGATTACAGCGCTTTCTTATATGATACCAAGCGGAAGCTACGAGAGAGTTGAGGATACACTCTCCGGCATGAACATCATTGATCCGGATACTTTCCGATATGTGGAAAATGAGAATCCGATTACGTTTATGAACTATTTCGAGGCTGTCTATAATGGATTTGTAAACGGTGCGTCGATTATGGGAACACTTTTTATCTGTTCCGGGGTGATTTACTTTCTTGAAGTGAGCGGCGCATTTGCGGCCGGCATCGAAAAGATTCTGCAAAAGACTAAAGGAAAAGAGTTTTCTGTCGTTTTCATTTTTTATACAATTTTTGTAATCTTCGGGGTTCTGGGTTATGGAGAGGCGGCATATCCGTTTTATCCGCTTGCCATCACAATCGGATTTGCTCTGGGATATGACCGGATGGTAGGAGCCGGTCTTGCGATTGTCGGAAGTACAGTAGGATTTACGGCCGGTCTGATGAATATGTTTACGACCGGAGTCGCACAGCAAATCGTAGGGCTGCCGATTTTTTCCGGAATGGCCTACCGGTGTGCGGGACTTCTTGTGTTTTATCTGATCGGTCTGACCGGTCTTTACCGGTACTGCAGAAAGATCAAGAAGAATCCGAACACCAGTATTTTAAAAGAAGAATACCTTAGCCGGTCCGGAAAAGACAGAGAGGAAATCAAAGAGAAAATGACTGTTCCGAGAGTTCTTGGACTTCTTGCGTTTGGAATTGTCATTGTTGTTCAGGGGATCGGATGTACCCGGTTTGGGTGGTCATTCCCTCAGGTCGCGGCAGTTTATCTTATACTTGGTGTTGCGCTCGTGATTATCTTCCGAATGAATCCAAGTAAGGCATGTGACCTGTTCTGTCAGGGGGCTGTCCGTGTGTTTGGCGCTGCATTTGCGGTAGGACTTGCACAGGCAGTTATGGTACTGATGAATCAGGCATGCATTATGGATACGATTGTCCATGGGATGTCTGTTTTTCTGGAAAACAAAGGCCCGTTTTTTGCACTGCTTACCATCTTTGTATTTGTTACGCTATTTAATTTTTTTGTGGTATCCGGAAGCGGTAAAGCAGTTATGGTTATGCCGATTCTTCAGCCGCTTGGAAAGATTCTTCATATTAATCAACAGGTGCTTGTATTGACCTACCAGTACGGTGACGGGATTACCAACAGCTTCTGGCCGGGAGGAAGTCTTGTGCAGCTTTCACTTTGTAAAGTAGGATATGGCGCCTGGATGAAGTTCTGTTGGAAAATTTACGTGTCTATGATGGCAGCAGCGTTTCTTCTGGTAGTGATTGCCAATCAGATCGGGTACGGACCTTTTTAGTGGAATGAAATGGTGTGGAAGGAAGAGAGGATTGAAATGGAAAACACAGTTCAGATGAAAAATCAGATCACAGAGGGAGTGATCTGGAAACAGCTTTTAGTATTCTTTTTTCCGATTATGATCGGAACCTTTTTTCAGCAGCTTTACAATACCATCGATACGGTGGTAGTCGGACAGTTTGTAGGGACCAGGGCACTTGCAAGTGTAGGAGGATCCTCAGCCCAGATGATTAACCTTGTCGTCGGTTTCTTTACAGGGCTTTCTTCCGGAGCATCGGTCATTATTGCCCAGTATTATGGGGCCAGAGATGCACAATTTGTACGGCAGGGAATCCATAACGCCTACGCTATCGCTATAGTCGGGGGAATCGGACTCAGTATTCTGGGAATTGTGCTGGCGCCGTCCATGCTCAGCATGATGAATACACCGTCCGAGATTGTACATGACTCAACGGTCTACCTCCGGGTTTATTTTTCAGGACTTGTTTTTACTTTTGTTTACAATATTGGTTCCAGTATTCTGCGGGCAGTGGGGGATTCCAGAACACCGCTTTATATTCTGATTGCCTGCTGTATTGTAAATATTGTTCTGGACCTCGTCTTTGTGATTGTTTTTCATGAAGGTGTATTTGGAGTTGCCCTTGCAACTTTGCTGGCACAGGCATTCAGCGCTGTGCTTGTAACACTGAAGCTGATGCGCTCAGAGGGAATGTTACAGCTGAAGCTTTCCAAAATCCGTTTTTACCGTACCGCGTTTATCGGACAGATTAAACTTGGTATTCCGACCGGAATAGAATCGATTCTGTTTGCGATTACCAATATCGCGATTCAGGCGTCTCTGAATTCCTTCGGGACAGATACAACGGCGGCGTGGTCGGCATATGGAAAGCTGGATGCTATTTTCTGGATGATTAATACAGCGTTTGGAATTTCCATTACAACATTTGTCGGTCAGAACTATGGAGCAGGAAAGACAGACCGCATTAAAAAAAGTGTAAAAGTCTGCCTTGGAATGGAACTTGTAACAGCTTTCGTGATGGTCGTGTTTTTGATTGCTACAAGAGGATTTCTGTTCCGTATGTTTACATCAGATGCCAATGTCATTCAGATTGGAAGCGACATGCTTGTTCTGATTGCACCATGGTATATTGTCTATGTTTTTATTGAGATTCTTGCAGGAGCACTCAGGGGAATCGGAGATGTGATTGTTCCGGTTATCATTACGCTGGGAGGAATCTGTGTGCTTCGTATCGTCTGGCTTGCGGTTGCACTGAAAATCAGTCCGACGATTTCGGCAATTATTTTCAGCTATCCGGTGACCTGGATCCTGACCGCTGTGATTTTTATCGGGTATTATTATTACAAGCATAAAAAGACTGGAATTGTTTAGAAACAGGAGGGATTATTATGAATGCATATGTACACAAAGTTCATTATTATGAAACTGACCGGATGGGGATCACGCACCATTCCAATTATATCCGCTGGATGGAGGAAGCCAGAGTGGATTTTCTTGACCAGGCGGGATGGGGATTTGACCGGATGGAGGAAGAAGGCATTGTATCTCCTGTTATTCACGTGGACTGTGATTTCAAGAAAACAACGACATTTCAGGATGTAGTCGAAATTATGGTACACATTGAAGAGTATAATGGTGTGAAAATGAAGATCGCCTACGAGATGAGCTGCCGGGGAGAGCAGGTTGCTGTCGGACATTCCGGACACTGTTTCCTGGATCATGACGGCAGACCGATCCGGATGAAGAAAAGCTTTCCGGAACTGGATCAGATGTTCCGGGAGATGACAGAAGGGAGAAAAGAAGCATGCGTGAAATAAAAGTAGAGTGGTTTGGACATTCCTGTTTCAGAATTACAAAGGATGGATATGCAATTGTTTTTGATCCATACGAGGATAACAATGTACCGGGTCTGACACTGGAAACATTGCAGGCAGATGAAGTCATCGCAAGCCATGAACATGGTGACCACAATGCAAGGAAAAAGGTGGAGCTCCGGAGCGAGAAGAAAGACAGTCCGTTTCAGATGATCCGTCTGGAAAGTTTCCATGACGACTGCCGCGGAGAGAAAAGAGGGTTCAACATCATGACTGTTCTGGAATCGGAAGGAATCCGGATCGCTCATCTGGGAGATATCGGATGTATGCCATCCCCGGAGCAGATGGAAGTACTTACAGGTCTGGATGCAGTAATGGTACCTGTGGGAGGCTTTTATACGATGGAGCCGGATGAAATCAGAGAACTTTTAAAAGAGTTGGATCCGAAAGTCATCATTCCGATGCACTACAGAAGTGAGACATTCGGTTACGATGTAATTGGGACACTGGATGGATTTTTAAAAGCGGAAGACCCGGTGGTAACATACGATACCAATACGCTGATCGTCTGTCCTGATATGGAAAAACAGATTGCAGTTCTTTCCTGTCCGGAGCAGAAGTCATGAAGCGACTAAAACAGATTTTTCTTCCGGTCTTCTGGCTGATATTTCTTTTGACGGTTTCATCCTGTGGAAGTATTTCAGAAAATTCCCACGGGGAATCTGCCGGCGGTCTGGAAAACAAAACAGAGCAGATCGATACTGCCGTCCGGAAAGAAGCGGAAGCGCTTGTTGAAGAATTGCCGGAATACAGCGGCGAGCCCTATACTGTTGTGGCAGACAATGAACCGGATTTTTCAGATTCGGAACTTCAGACGGAAGCTTACGAAGAATACAGTGAACTGGATGAGCTTGGCCGGTGCGGGACAGCAAAGGCCAATATCGGAGAGGAATTGATGCCGACAGAAGACCGGGAAAGTATTTCGGAGATCAAACCGTCGGGATGGATCAATAAGGAATACGATGATGTGGACGGAGGGTATCTTTATAATCGCTGCCATCTGATCGGTTTTCAGCTGACCGCGGAGAATGCAAACGAAGAGAATCTGATTACCGGTACCAGATATATGAATACGGAAGGAATGCTTCCGTTTGAAAATATGGTAGCAGATTATATCAAAGAGACGGATAACCATGTTCTGTACGAAGTGACACCGGTTTTTGAAGATGACAATCTGGTGGCGTCCGGTGTTCTGATGGAAGCAGAGTCTGTGGAGGATGACGGGGCAGGCATTTCTTTCTACGTCTATGTGTATAATGTACAGCCGGGAATTGAGATAGACTATGTCACGGGAGAAAGCCGTGAAGCGGAGGATACACAGACAGAGGCAGGGACAGAAAACGGTCAGGCAGCAGAGGAAACTTATATACTCAATACAAATACAATGAAGTTTCATGATCCGGACTGTGCAAGTGTCGGGGATATGAAAGCCTCTAATACGAGGGAGTACAGCGGAAGCAGGGAAGATGTGATCCAAATGGGATACGATCCCTGCGGAAGATGCAGGCCGTAATCTGCCGCATCATTCTGCACTGGAATAACCGATCAGCCGGTCTGGTGTGTGCATGCTTGATACCAGTGCAAACGGCCATGGATCCATAGCCAAGGCCATATTGGACTGCTAAGAGAAAGGGACTGTTTGTCAGTCCCTTTCTTTCTGCTTCTTGTCAATATGTTCGTAGTAAAAAGCTTCCTGTTCCTTCCAATAGGCAGTATCTTTCTCGGTGATTTCCCGAATTACCCGGCATGGAACGCCTGCGGCGACGACATTGTCAGGAATGTCTTTTGTTACAACGGAACCGGAACCGATTACTACGTTGTTTCCAATGGTGACGCCTGGATTGATCACCGTGTTGCCGCCGACCCAGACATTGTCTCCGATATGAATCTCTTTTCCGTATTCCAGCTGCTTATTGCGGATGACAGGATCAATCGGATGACCGGCTGTGTAAATGCCGACTCTTGGACCGAAGAATACATTGTCCCCGATATGGACCTCGGCCACATCAATAATGATGCAGTCATAATTTGCATAAAAGTTTTCTCCAATGTAGGTATGGCAGCCATAATCCGTGTGAAACGGTGGCTCCACCCAGAAATGATCGCCGACACTCCCAAAAAGCTCCCGGAAGAGCGTCAGCCGTTCATCAGTATCTTCTTCTGTTGATGCATTGATGAGCCTGGTCAGTTTCCGGGCTTTTTTATTGTCCTTTGCCAGTTCTATATCCTTTGCAATGTATAAATGTTCTGACAGCATCAGTTCTTTTTCTGTCATGCTCTTTCCCTCCTTGGTATCATGAGTTTCTTTATAATAGTATCCTATGTCCGGATTTGTCAATAGCAGTTCCGGCAGAAATTTTTTTGATGATGAAAGAAAAGAAAGCCTTTTTGATGCGCTTGACGGTAAAGTGAAATGGTGATAACGTAAATGTCAGAAAGGAGCGGTATATGATTCAGAATATAGAAATACGTGGGGCCAGAGTGCACAATTTAAAGAATATTGATGTAAATGTTCCGTTGAATCAGATTGTAGGAATTGCCGGTGTCTCCGGATCCGGAAAATCCTCCCTTGCGCTGGGGGTTCTCTATGCGGAAGGTTCCCGAAGATATCTGGAAGCACTATCCACCTATACAAGACGGAGGATGACTCAGGCATCCAGGGCTCAGGTGGATGAAGTACTGTATGTGCCTGCAGCTCTTGCGCTGCATCAAAGACCGTCAGTCCCGGGAATCAGAAGCACGTTTGGAACCGGAACAGAGCTTCTGAACAGTCTGCGTTTGATGTTTTCCAGGCTGGCCAGACACTGTTGTCCCAACGGGCATTACCTGGAGCCAACGCTGGAAGTCGCAGCAGGACATGAACTGACCTGTCCGGTCTGCAATACAAGGTTTTATGCTCCTTCTGCGGAGGAACTGGCTTTCAACAGCCAGGGAGCATGCCCGAAATGTGACGGAACAGGTGTGGTCTGGACAGTAGATGAATCTACGCTGATTCCGGATGAATCTCTTTCGATAGATGAAGGTGCTGTGGCGCCCTGGAAATCTCTGATGTGGTCACTGATGACAGACGTCTGCCGTGCTATGGGCGTCCGGACAGACCTTCCGTTTCGGGACCTGACCGAAGAAGAAAAGGAGATCGTTTATCATGGCCCGGCGGTGAAAAAGCATATTTTTTATAAGCCCAAGAGCTCCGATCAGGGCGGTGAACTGGATTTCACTTATTTTAATGCTGTTTATACGGTAGAAAATGCCCTCGCGAAGGTAAAAGATGAAAAAGGTATGAAGCGGGTGGAAAAATTTCTAAAAAGAGATATCTGTCCCGACTGCCATGGAACCAGACTTTCGGAAAGGGCAAGAATGCCAAAACTGAATGGATATTCTCTCGATGAAGTCTGTACCATGACACTGAATGAAGCAGTGAAATGGGTAGAGCAGGTGCCGGATTCGCTGCCCGAATCCATGCGTCCGATGGCGGTGAGCATCTGTGAATCATTCCAGACTTCCGCAAGACGTCTTCTGGATCTGGGGCTTGGGTACCTGTCTCTGGACCGGGCTTCTTCCACTTTATCGACAGGAGAACGGCAGAGAATGCAGCTTGCAAGAGCGGTTCGAAACCGGACGACAGGAGTTCTGTATGTACTGGATGAGCCATCCATTGGTCTGCATCCGGTAAATATTGCCGGGCTGACTGGTGTCATGCACGATCTGATTGAGGACGGTAACTCCGTAGTTTTTGTAGATCACGATACTCAGATTTTGAAGCAGGCTGACTGGTTGATCGAGATGGGTCCGGAGGCGGGAGCAAAAGGCGGAGAAATTCTGGCGCAGGGAACACCGGACACACTGATGAATCATCCAAAATCTCAGATTGGTCCGTTTTTATCCGGCCGTTCTGGAATCCGTAGATCCCAAAAATGTTCGGAAACAGAACTGTTTGATCAGGGACTCATTCATCTTTCAACGGATGCTATTCATACAGTCAAGCCATTGGAAGTGGATATTCCAAAAGGAAAACTCTCGGTAGTCACCGGAGTATCCGGATCCGGAAAAACAACATTGATACTGGAAAGTCTTGTTCCCGCACTTTCGGCCAATATTCAGGGGAGAAAGCTGCCGGAACATGTGAAGAAAATCCGGGCAGAAGGGATTAGTCATGTCAAGCTGATTGATGCGGCTCCGATCGGAATCAATGTACGTTCCACTGTTGCAACGTATGCCAATGTGCATGACGAACTCAGGAAGATTTTTGCAAAAACTCCGGACGCGAAGGAGAAAGGGTATAAGGCGGGAGATTTTTCCTACAATACAGGAAAGCTGCGCTGCCCTGTCTGCGATGGAACCGGAGTCATCAGCCTGGATGTACAGTTCCTTCCGGATGTAGATATCCCATGTCCGGACTGCCGGGGCACACGATATGCAAAAGAGGCGGAAACCATTCATTATCAGACAAAGACCGGAGAAGCCTATTCGTTGCCGGAACTGATGGCGATGGACGTTCATACTGCTCTCACAGCCTGCAAAGATTTGAAGCTGGTCCATCAGCGCCTTCAGATACTGGAAGATCTGGGCCTTGGATATCTGACGCTTGGAGAGGAAACACCCGGACTTTCCGGAGGGGAGGCGCAGCGTCTGAAACTGGCAAGTGAGATGGGAAGAGCCCAGTCGGATTCGGTTTTTATTTTCGATGAGCCGACGATCGGGCTTCACCCGCTGGATGTAAATACTTTGATGGATGTGTTTCAGACCTTGATCGATCATGGGGCGACTGTCGTAGTTATTGAACATGATCTGGATGTGATCCGATGTGCGGATTATATCATTGATATGGGGCCGGGAGGCGGCAAAGACGGCGGTACGGTTGTAGCGGCCGGAACACCGGAAAATGTAAAGACCAATCCGGACAGCCGGACCGGAGCTTTTCTGTAGCAAAGGGCCGGTGTCCAGTGAATGACAGGATATATATTAAGGAGGAAATCAGTATGAGTAAAAAGTTAGTAACTTATTTCAGCGCAAGCGGAGTCACAGAAGCAGTAGCGAGAAAACTGGCAGAAGCAGGAAATGCCGATCTCTATGAAATCAGACCGGAAGTTCCGTATACAAGAGCAGATTTGGACTGGACAGACAAGAACAGCAGAAGCACGATTGAAATGCAGGATTCTTCTTTCCGTCCGGCTTTGGCGGACAAGGAGGCGAAAGTTTCTGATTATGACGTGATTTTTATCGGATTTCCGATCTGGTGGTATACGGCACCGACCATTATCAATACGTTTCTGGAGACCTATGATTTCGGAGGGAAAATGATCGTTCCATTTGCAACATCCGGCGGAAGCGGAATTAAAAAAGCAGCAGAAGCGATACGAAAAGCAGTTCCAGATGCCGAGGTAGAAGACGGTAGACTGCTGAACGGTCGTTTAAACCAGTCTGATCTGGAAAGCTGGATGGGACAGTACTAAATAAAGGCGGAGAAAAGATAAAATGGCAAGTTGTGTTGAATTGTTGGATGCACTCCAGCACCGGGCATTTCATGATCCTAAAGTCCGGAGGCAGCTTCTCGCAACGAGACAGGAGAAAGATCCCTTTGGCGCGTTCTGTAGAACCTGCCGGGAACTGGGATATGAAATTTATGAGATGGATCTGATATGTGCGGGAGAAGAATTCCATGCGGCAATGAAGCGAAGTACCAACGGCGGAGGGGAAAATTCCCCGATGCTGGCGGGTGAAGACGATTTTTACGAGCTGTTTATGGCAGGTCTGGAGCAGGAATCGCAGTAAAAGGAGAAGATGATGAAAAAGGAAATAACAATTACAGATATCAAAGGAATCCGGATTGGACAGACGGAAAACAAAGAAGCAGGAACCGGATGTACGGTCATTCTGTCAGAGTCCGGGCAGGGAATGTGTGCAGGACTGGATGTGCGGGGAGGAGGACCGGCATCAAGAGAATCGGAGCTTCTGAAACCGCTTGCGGCAGCAAACGCGATTCACGGTATCGTCCTTGCAGGCGGCAGCGCTTTTGGCCTTGGCGCGGCTGATGGAGTGATGCGCTATCTGGAAGAACATGATATTGGATTTGATGTCGGAGTTACGAAAGTACCGCTGGTCTGTCAGGCGGATCTGTTTGATCTGACCGCGGGAGATGCTTCGATCCGCCCGGATGCAGCGATGGGATATGAAGCGTGCCTGAATGCAGAACAGGGAAATTATCAGGATGGAAATTTCGGAGCCGGATGCGGCGCAACTGTCGGCAAATTTGCCGGAATGGGTTGCTGCATGAAGTCCGGAATCGGAAGCTATGCCGTTCAGATCGGGACATTACAGGTCGGTGCTATCGTTGCAGTGAATGCCCTTGGAGATATCTATGACTGGAAAACCGGAACGAAACTGGCAGGGCTTCTCTCGGAAGATCATCGGTCGTTCCGTGCGACAGAAGAGTTAATGTATGCCAGTACAGAAGTGGTGGAGAATAAATTCACAGGAAATACTACAATCGGAGTAATTATCACCAACGCAAAGTTTGAGAAGTCTGCGCTCTGCAAGATTGCCGGAATGGCCCATGACGGATACGCAAGATCCATCCGGTCGGTTCATACGACAGCAGATGGAGACAGCATCTATGCGGTATCCACAGGAGAAATTCTGGCAGACCAGGATCTGGTCGGAACACTCGCGGCGGAAGTAATGAGCGAAGCAATCATAAAAGCAGTGAAGAGTGCTGAAAGCGCGTATGGATATCCGGGGTATCGGGAGGTTATATATGGGGAGTAAAAACAATGATGCTCTATTTTATACATGCAGTCTGATTGAATATATCGGAAGGAATGTAAAAAGGAGAAGAAAAGAAGTAACAGATTTTCTTGGGAAAGAAAGAATTGGGAGAATCTATGAATATGCGGATGTTTTTCGCTGCGAACCTATTGCAAAAACAGCGGATGAGTTTATAGAAGAAGCAAAGATCTCCATAGGCGATTTTGATAATGAGAAAATATGCAGATATACAGTCCCTGATTATTGGGATATCGGAGAAGTTTATGAAAGGCTGATTGAAGACTGCTTTGAAGATGAAGAAATTCTGGAGGGATTATGGGAAGTATATCATTCATGGATTGATGCCCGGATTTCAGACTATAATACAGATTTCTATTATCAGTCCAGAGACTATATAGCTGCATGTTACGAAGAAGGAGAAGTTTTATAGATGCAAGAGTTACTTGACCAACAACTGCACTCCACCCTCAAAACCTACTTTGGTTATGACACATTTCGACCAGAACAGGAGACGGTCATCAGACAGATCCTTTCTGGAAGAGATGTATTTGCAGTCATGCCCACCGGAGCAGGGAAATCACTTTGCTATCAGCTTCCTGCACTGATGCTTCCTGGGATTACGATTGTCGTGTCGCCTCTGATTTCCCTGATGATCGATCAGGTGAAGGCGTTGAATGAAGCTGGCGTGCATGCGGCCTATATTAACAGTGCTCTGACGGAAAATCAGATTGTAAAAGCGATGGAGCTGGCAAAGACCGGACAGTATAAGATTATCTATGTGGCGCCGGAGCGTCTTGAGACGCCCCGGTTTTTGGATTTTGCCTGTCACGCGGAGATTTCCATGATTACGGTGGATGAAGCCCACTGTATCTCTCAGTGGGGTCAGGATTTCAGACCAAGCTATCTTCGAATTCTGTCTTTTGTACATATGCTTCCGGTCCGCCCGGTTGTTTCGGCATTTACAGCTACTGCAACCGAGCGGGTCAGAACTGACATCCGCGTTTCTTTGGAGCTGGAACATCCTTATGAGACGGTAACCGGATTCGACAGAGAAAATCTGTACTTTGAAGTACAGAGAACAAAGCAGAAAAAGGAGAGGATCCGCCGTTATCTGGAAGATCACATAGAAGAGAGCGGGATCATTTACTGTGCTACCAGAAAGGGCGTGGATGAATTATATCTGGAGCTGGAGAACGCTGGATTTTCTGTCGGGCGTTATCATGCAGGAATGAGCACGGAGGCAAGAAGAATCAGTCAGGAGGACTTCATTTATGACCGGACAAAGGTAATGATTGCCACCAATGCGTTTGGGATGGGGATTGACAAATCCAATGTACGGTTTGTCCTTCACTTCAATATGCCCCAGAGTATGGAAAATTACTATCAGGAGGCCGGAAGAGCAGGACGTGACGGCGAACCGGCAGAATGTATTTTGTATTATTCGCCGCAGGATACGGTCATTAACCGATTCCTTCTGGAGAGTAAGGAACAGGACAGAGAATATACGGAAGAGGAACTAAGGACGATTCAGGCACAGGACATGGACCGCCTGCGAAAGATGGAGATGTACTGCACAACGACGAAATGTCTCAGGGCATATATTCTTCATTATTTTGGAGAAAAGGCAAAAGAGCAGTGCCGGAACTGTTCCAACTGTCAGGAAGAGTTTGAAGAAATGGATGCTTCCGAAGCGGCAGCAGATGTCATCCTATGTGTCAGGACATCCGGACAGAGGTTTGGAATGAACATGATCGCCGGGACTCTTCTGGGAGAAAACACGGCAAAAATACGTAATTACAGAATGGAAGAAAACCCTGCTTATGGAAAACAGAGTAAGCTTGGACAGACGAGGATCAAGGAAATTATCCGTACAATGGTGGAGCGAGGATATCTGAGACAGACGGAGGATAAGTATGCCATCCTCCATCTGACGGGAACTTCTGGAGAATTGATGGAGCAAAATACTCCTTTTATCATCGCATATAAAAAAGAAGAAGAGAAAAAGCGGGACAGTAAAAAATCCGTTCTCGCGATGGATTTATCGGAAAAGGGGAAAGAGTTGTTTGAATCACTGCGGGAACTTCGCGCAGAACTTGCAAGAAGACGGTCGATACCTCCATATATGGTGGCTTCGGATAAAACGCTTCGTGATCTGTGCGTACGCATGCCGTTTACAAAAGAAGAACTTCTGAAAGTAAATGGCATGGGTGAACGGAAAGCAGAGCAGTACGGAGAAGCCATTTTACAAAAAATTCAAAGCGTAACCGGAGGGCAGCGGGATACAGAAGAAAATCAAAATTCAGGTCCGGAAGATGAAATTCCATTGACGGAAAGGCGGGGAAAAGGGCGAAAAGAAGACTTTCGGCTGACGAAAGAGATTCTTTTTGGCATTCAGTATACGCCAAGAATGACATTAAGCGAATTTGTTTCGCAGGTGAATGAATTAAGAGATGAAAAACAGATGAAACGTTTGACAAATAAATGGCTTACAGAAAGACTTCTGGAAGAAGGCTGTCTGAAACAACAGTTTTATAACGGATATGCCAGAACAGTATTGACAGAAAAAGGAAGAAAGGCCGGAATTGAGCCGGAAGAACGGATCAGTGAAAAAGGGAATCCGTATGAGATCTTTTTCTATACTGAAAAAGCGCAGAGATATCTGGTGGAATTGATGAAAGGAGGAAGAAAAAGAAACATGGATTGTACCATCTCCTATTTTATGCTAAACTAAAGAAAATTCGACAAAAGACAGGAGTATGCACCATGCCAGTTTTTGATTTTAATAATACGCCGGAAGAGGGAAAAACACCGGAATGTACTTATACAGTATTTTATTCCAGCGAACAGGAAGCATCGACGGAGCACCCGATGCTTGTACTTGACAACAGTAAGGGAAAGCTTCAGCACCATTCGATCGGAGTATTTACGAATCCGGTCCGCCGGACTGCCTTTGAATTCAAAGGAGAAGAAGGAACGGTCAGCGCCGATATTTTACAGATTGATGCCCGTTTTGTAAGTCTTCTCAAATGGATGGGAGAAAATCATATTAATGTCCGGCTTTCCGGGGCGGACCGGGAGGACGGATATGCTGTGTATAAGATCCGTGAGATTGCCTTTGGCGGAGGATCCAAGCTTTCAGCGGAGGATGGCTTCCTGCAGTTTATGATTGAACGTCTTCTTACAAGTGATGCACCGTCCGAAGAAATCCCGGATGAAGATGAGGAGGAGACAGGAGACAGCATGAAGCTGACCAGTATCCAGAGTATTACGGACTTTATCACCTGTGCCGGTAGGACGCTTCCGGATAATATCCGGCTCTGGGCAAGGAGAAACCTTGCTGTAGCCCGCTCTCACGAGGTTTCAGCGGAGGAGCGCCGGCATGCACAGAGAGCGCTTTCTATTATGATGAACATCCAGTGGAAAGGGAATTATTTCCAGGCAATTGATCCGAAAGAAGCAAGGAGAATTCTGGATGAGGAACTTTATGGAATGGAGCAGGTAAAGCAGCGGATTATTGAAACGATTATCCAGATCAACCGGACTCACACCCTTCCGGCCTACGGTCTGCTTCTGGTAGGACCTGCGGGAACCGGAAAGTCTCAGATTGCCTATGCGGTAGCAAGGATTTTGAAACTCCCATGGACTACGTTGGATATGAGTTCCATCAACGATCCGGAACAGCTGACCGGGAGCTCACGGATTTATGCCAATGCAAAGCCGGGAATCATTATGGATGCTTTTTCCATGGCAGGGGAATCCAACCTTGTATTTATCATCAATGAGCTTGACAAGGCGGCATCCGGAAAAGGGAACGGCAATCCGGCAGATGTGCTTTTGACACTGCTTGATAACCTTGGATTTACAGATAATTATATCGAATGTATGATTCCGACCGTAGGAGTTTATCCGATTGCGACGGCCAACGATAAAGATCAGATCAGCGCGCCGCTCATGTCCCGGTTTGCGGTAATTGAGCTTCCGGATTACACACCGGAGGAGAAAAAGGTGATTTTCTCTCAGTATGCACTTCCAAAGGTACTGAAAAGAATCGGCATGCAGGAGAATGAATGCACACTGACGGATGATGGTCTGGATGCAGTCATCGACCTGCACAAAGAGACAAGCGGTATCCGGGATCTGGAGCAGGCGGCAGAGCACCTTGCGGCAAACGCACTTTATCAGATTGAAGTTGATCATGTGAAATCGGTTCAATTTGATGAAAAGATGGTTCGGACCATTCTTTCCTGATACCGGAATGATCATACAAAAACAGCAGTACAAGATGACACAGAGAGAACGGGACTCTGTGTCATTTTCTTTTGGAAAGCAGATGAAACCTCTGAAGCATAGTGTTAAAATAAAAAAGAGGTGATCAAGATGAAGAGGGCAGAATCGCAAAAAGCGTGTCTGAAAAAAGAAATCCTGGACTATGTCCTGCATACTTACGGCACAAGCCCGGATTATCCATGGAAAACTCCGGATTTTGTGCTGCGTCATAATGATAATAGAAAATGGTACGGGGTGATGCTGGAAGTCCGAAAGGAGAGCATGGGACTACACGGGACAGGATATATCGAAGTACTGAATGTAAAGTGTGATCCGGATATGGCTGGATTTCTGGTGTCAGGCAAGGGAATTCTGCCGGGGTATCATATGAATAAGAAAAACTGGATTTCCATTCTTCTTGATGGAACGGTAGAAAAAGAGCAGATTCTTGCACTGCTGGATCAAAGCTATCTTCTGACAGCGAGTAAAAAGACAAAAGAAAAGCTGCACTGTGAAAGGAAACGGGCCTGGCTGATCCCTGCTAATCCCGGATACTTTGATTTGGAAGCAGCTTTTGCAGAAAGCAGCACTATTGACTGGCATCAGCGTGGCAATATTCATACCGGAGATCTGGTCTATATTTATATGGCAGCACCGGTTTCTGCTGTTTTGTATCAGTGTGAAGTAACCGGTACAGGAGGATTTGAAGATCCGGGAGGGAATCAGGATAAGAGCCGGACCATGGAACTGAAATTGAAGCATCGATTTATGCCGGATGAAATGAATAGAGAACGGATGAAACTTTATGGAGTCGGTCCGGTGCGAAGTGCTCGAAGCATTCCGCCGGAACTTGAAAGAGAGTTGGAAATGCTTGCTGAAACAGGAAAAAACAGAACAGCCATGGAAAATAAAAGGAAGGAGGAGAGACGATGGCAGTAACAGGAGCAGTGATGGTTCCTCATCCGCCTTTGATTATACCGGAGGTTGGATGCGGACAGGAACGGGGAATTCAGGATACGATTGATTCATATTACAAAGCGGTAAAAAAGATTGCAGAGTGGAAGCCGGATACTGTTGTGGTGTTATCACCGCACACGGTAATGTATGCAGACTATTTTCATATTTCGCCGGGGAAAAGCGCGGAAGGAAGCTTTGGTAGGTTTGGGGCTTCTCAAGTGAAGATTCCGGTGCAGTATGATACCGAATTTGTGAAAGTACTGTCGCAGGAAGCGCAGGCAAGGGAGATTCCGGCAGGAACATTGGGTGAGCAGGACAGAAGGCTGGATCACGGCACTATGATTCCGCTCTGGTTTCTCAATCATTATGACCGGGAATACAAGGTGGTTCGGATTGGCCTTTCCGGACTCCCGTTTTCAATGCACTACATGCTTGGGCAATGTATTCAGAAAGCGGCGGAACTGTGTGGCAGAAAAATTGTGGTGATCGGAAGCGGGGATCTGTCTCATAGATTAAAGGCAGACGGTCCGTATGGCTTCCGGAAAGAAGGACCGGAATATGATGAGCGGATCATGCAGGTGATGGGAAGTGCAGAGTTTGGAAAACTCTTTGATTTTACAGAAGATTTCTGCGGACAGGCGGCAGAGTGCGGACAGCGGTCGTTCCTGATCCTGGCAGGAGCGCTGGACCGTAGAAAAGTTCGTGCGAAAAGACTTTCCTATGAAGGCCCATTTGGAGTAGGATATGGGATCTGCACCTTTGAAGTAGAAGGTATGGATCCGCAAAGAGATTTTTTGCATCAGCATGAGGAAAATGTGAAAAAAGAAGCAAAAGAGCGGAGCGAAAAGGAAGATCCTTATGTAAAGCTTGCACGGCAGACAATCGAAACATATGTGAGGACCGGCAGGAAGATTTCCATTCCGGAAGGTCTGCCGGAAGAATTGTATCACAAGAGGGCTGGAGCCTTTGTATCTCTCAAAGAAGAGGGAAGACTGCGCGGGTGCATCGGGACAATTGCGCCGGTACGGGGAACGCTTGCGGAGGAGATTGTTGAGAATGCTATCAGCGCAGCGGTGAAAGATCCGAGATTTGACGCAGTAGAAGCAGAAGAACTGGACCGGCTTGTGTACAGTGTGGATGTTCTGGGAGAGACGGAAGAAATTGCTTCGCCGGAACAGCTGGATGTGAAACGCTACGGCGTTATCGTAAGCAAAGGAATCAAACGGGGACTTCTGCTTCCGAATCTGGAAGGAGTTGATACCGTAGACGAGCAGATTGCCATTGCGAAAAGAAAAGCAGGTATCCCGGAAGAGGCAGAAGATATCAAACTGGAACGCTTTGAGGTGGTGAGACATTTTTGAGCAGAGAAGAAAAACGTAATGAGATGGGAAATTCATCCGATGGCAGGAAAGTATGCCCGGTCTGTATGCATTATTGCGCGCTTCTGGAAGGACAGTACGGCAGATGCAGGGCAAGAAAGAACGAAAATGGCAAGATTATCAGTGTGAATTACGGAAAAGTAACATCCGCAATGCTGGATCCGATCGAAAAGAAACCGTTGGCCCGGTTTTATCCGGGAAGCAAAATCCTTTCGGTAGGAAGCTTTGGGTGCAATCTTTTCTGCCCGTTCTGCCAGAATCATGAGATTTCCATGGCCGGACAGACGGAGATTGGATGGCAGGACGTGACACCGGCTCAGCTGGCCCGGCTTGCTTCCGGGTATCAAAATGCCGGAAATATCGGAGTGGCATTTACTTACAATGAACCGCTTGTAGGATACGAATTTGTCCGGGACACAGCCTGTCTGGTAAAACAAAATGGAATGAAAACGGTAGTGGTCACCAATGGATCAGTGGAACTGGAAATCCTGGAAGAAATTTTACCATATATAGATGCGGTGAATATTGATTTGAAAGGATTTACAGAAGATTATTACAGAAAACTTGGTGGAAATCTGAATACGGTAAAAGCGTTTATTGAAAGAGCGGCAAAGGACTGCCATGTGGAACTGACGACACTCATTGTGCCGGGTGAAAATGATTCAAAAGAAGAAATGGAACAGGAGGCAGCATGGATTGCCTCACTGAGTCCGGAGATCCCACTGCATGTGTCCAGATTTTTCCCAAGATATCAGATGACCGATCGGAAAGCAACAGAGGTCAGGCAGGTGTACAGGATGAAGCAGATTGCAGAGAAATACCTGAAGTATGTGTATACCGGGAACTGTTAAAGGATTGGGCTTTCCGCCTTTTATAAATAAAAGGGGAATGATATAATGGAGTAAGTGGACTGGATCTGGATGAAATTACTCAGAAAAAGCAAGAAACAGTGAATACGACAAATTATAAAGGACGTGACACAATGAGAGAAGGAAAGCTGGTTCGGGACAATATACCGGATATCATTCGGGCGGATGGGAAGACGCCTGTCACCCGTATTCTGGATCAGGAAGAGTATCTGAATGAACTGGATAGAAAGCTGCAGGAAGAGGTGGCAGAGTATCAGGCGGATAAGTCTCTGGAAGAACTGGCAGATATTCTGGAAGTGTTATCCGCCATCTGTAAGGCCAGAGGATATTCCAGAGAAGATCTGCTTAAAGTACGAGATGAGAAACGAAGAAAACGAGGCGGGTTTGAGAAAAGAATTTACTGGAGTGGAAACGAATAGGTTAAAAAGCCGGAAACATCAGGAGGGAAACGAAATGAGATATCGTGAATTGGGAAATACAGGATTAAAGGTCAGTGAAATTGGATTAGGAGCAGAGTGGCTGGAGCGCCACAACGAAGCAGAAGTAAAAGAGATTATTGACTGTTGCGAAAGCTATGGAATCAACATTCTGGACTGCTGGATGTCGGAGCCGAATGTACGCTCCAATATCGGGAAAGCACTGGAGGGGAAAAGAGAAAAATGGATCATTCAGGGGCATTTTGGATCAACATGGCAGAACGGACAGTATGTCCGCACCCGGGATCTTGCGAAGGTAAAAGAAGCATTTCAGGACCTGCTGACACGCCTTCAGACAGATTATATTGACCTTGGCATGATTCATTTTGTGGATGAAGAGGCAGAATTTCACCGGATCATGGAAGGAGAATTTCTGGCTTATGTAAAGGAACAGAAAGAAAAGGGAATCATTCACCATATTGGAATGAGTACTCACAATCCGAAAGTGGCAAAGCTTGCGGCATTAAGCGGCGAAATCGAGATGATTTTGTTCAGTATCAATCCGGCGTTTGATCTGCTTCCGGCAAGCGAAGATCTGAATACATACTTTGCGGAGTCTTATGAGGAACATCTTCAGGGCATCGATCCGGAACGGGCGGAGCTGTATCAGATCTGTGAACAGCGGGGTGTCGGAATCACCGTTATGAAAGGATATGCGGGAGGACGTCTTTTTTCCGAAAAGACTTCTCCGTTTGGAGTGGCCCTGACTCCGGTTCAGTGTATTCACTATGCCCTTACAAGACCGGGTGTGGCAAGTGTGCTGGCAGGATATGATACGACAGAACATGTCAAGGAGGCGGTTGCTTATGAGAACGCCACAGAAGAGGAAAAGGATTATGCGAGCGTGCTGGCCAGGGCGCCGCAACATGCCTACAGTGGACAATGCACATATTGTGGACACTGTGCACCTTGCCCGGCAGGGATCGATATTGCCATGGTGAACAAACTCTATGATCTGGCTGCCATGCAGGAAGAAGTGCCGGCAACAGTCAAGGCGCATTATGAAGGACTTTCAGCCAATGCAAAAGACTGCATTGCATGCAAAGGCTGCGAGACACGATGTCCGTTCGATGTTTCGGTCGTGGAAAGAATGGAAAAAGCAAAAGAACTGTTTGGCAGCTTATAAAAGCGGGAGGGACAAGATGAGTGACATCCGGCTCTATTCCATCGAAAGAGGAACAGGAGAACCGCTGATTTTACTGCACGGAAACGGGGAAGAAAGCCGCTACTTTGCCCGTCAGATCAGGCATTTTGCCAAAACACGAAAAGTAATCGCAATCGATACGAGAGGACACGGGCAAAGTCCGCGAGGAAATGCCCCGTTTACCATTCGGCAGTTTGCGGAGGATCTGCATGACTTCATGGAAGAAAAGGGAATTGAGCGGGCAGACATTCTCGGGTTCAGTGATGGAGGAAATACGGCACTGGTGTTTGCACTTCAATATCCACAGAAAGTGAGAAAACTCATTTTGAACGGCGCAAATCTTTATCCTTCCGGAATGAAGACATTGATTGTACTGCCGATCTGGGCGGGATATGGCGCGGCATCGCTCCTTGCGCCGGTTTCCCAAAAGGCGAAAAAGCAAAAGGAGCTACTGGGACTTATGGTGAAGGATCCGTATATCCGTCCGGAAGATCTGAGCAGAATTTCTTCTAAGACACTGGTTCTCGTAGGAAAGAATGACATGATCCGGCATCGGCATTCCCTGCTGATTGCAAAGAGTATCCCGGGGGCGAAATTCGTCTGCCTGAAAGGGGATCACTTTATTGCAGCAAAAAATCCAGAGACATTCAACCGGGCAGTGGAACGGTTCCTTTCAGATGGAAAATAAAACAGGAGAGAAACAGATATGGGACATTTTTATTTTGTAAGACACGGGCAGACCGTTTGGAACGTAGAAGGTAAGATCTGTGGAAGGACAGATAGTGAACTGACCGAGTACGGTCATCAGCAGGCTGTGGAGACAGGCAGGAAATTTCTGGAAGAAGGCATCCAGGCGGATGAAATTCTGTATTCTCCGCTTGTCCGGGCAGCAGAGACAGCACGGCATATTTCTGAAATCATGGGGATTCCGGCAAAGGCAGAACCGCGGCTGATCGAGCAGCATTTCGGCAAATGGGAGGGTACATCTCCAAGAAATGCCGCTGATTTCCAGAAGGAAAAAGAACAGTTTGCCAGCCACCATGGAAACGGAGAATCGACGCTCCAGCTGGCCCAGAGAATCTATAATCTGCTGGATGACATCAAGGCAGAGTCAGACGAAAAGACGTACATTCTGGTTGCGCACAACGGAATCGCCAGAGTTGTACAGTCGTATTTTACCGACATGACGAACGAAGAATACGCGACATTTGGAGTGAAAAACTGCGAAATCCGCCGGTACGATTTCTAGTATAGATTTGAGCAGGGGGAGGTGATTCCGGATGGCATTGTATGCATTGGGGGATCTGCATTTAAGCTTTCAGGCAGACAAGCCGATGGACGCATTTGGAAAAGTGTGGAAACACCATGAACGTAAAATAGAAAAGTACGTGAATCGCATCGTGAGGCCGGAGGATACCCTTGTGCTGACCGGCGATCATTCCTGGGGCAGGAAGCTTTCAGAATGCCGGGAGGATCTTGATTTCATCGAACGGCTGCCGGGGCGGAAGATTCTGCTTCGGGGCAATCACGATATGTTCTGGGATGCGAAGAAGACCAGACGGCTGAATGAGGAATATGATGGACGGCTCTTCTTTTTGCAGAATAATTTTGCCGCCTATCAGGATTATGCGCTGGTAGGGACGAAAGGATATACGTTTGAAGGACCATTCTATCTGGATTTTCAGGGGAGAATCTTTGGATGGGATGAGGAACGAGAAGAGCAGGCGAAAAAGCTGGTTGCAAGAGAAATGGAGCGGCTTCAGGAGTCGTTCCATCAGGCGGAAGAGGCCGGATACCGGAAGTTTGTGATGTTTCTGCATTATCCGCCGACCAATGTTTTGGAGGGAACCTCGCCCTTTACCCGGATCGCGGAAGAGTACGGGGTGGAAGCGGTTGTGTATTCCCACTGTCATGGAGAACAGAGATTTGGAGACAGCATCCGGGGAACTTACCGGGGAATCCGATATTTTCTCGTGTCGGGAGATTACCTGAATTTTCATCCGGAGCAGATTCTGGCATAAAGACTTGGAAATCAGAGGATGATGTTTTATAATAGAATGGCCAGAATCAGAAATAGAAATCAATGAGGAGAAAAGAAGACATGAAAATAGCAGTAACTTATGATAATGGAAACGTTTTTCAGCATTTTGGAAAAACAGAAAATTTCAAAATTTACGAAGTGGAAGGTCAGAACGTGATTTCCAGCGAAGTGATCGGTTCCAATGGAACAGGACATGGCGCACTGGCAGGTCTTTTGGCAGAACAGGGTGTTAATGTGCTGATCTGCGGCGGAATCGGCGGTGGAGCACAGGCAGCCCTGGAAGAAGCAGGTATCGAATTATGTTCCGGAGCGGAAGGCGATGTGGATCAGGCAGTAGAAGCATATCTGAAGGGAGAACTGACTTCCTCCGGTGCAACCTGTGACCACCACCATGACGAGGAACACAGCTGCGGACATCACGGAGAAGAACATGACTGCGGTCAGCATGACGAAGAACATTCCTGCGGCGGCAGCTGCGGAAGCTGTGCCGGATGCGGATCCCACCAGCCTCCGATTACCGGACGCAATGCGGGTAAAATCTGTAAAACACATTATAGAGGAACCTTTAACGACGGCACCCAGTTTGATTCTTCTTACGATCGTGGAGAACCGCTGGAATTTATCTGCGGTGCAGGACAGATGATCCGTGGATTTGATGCCGCTGTCGCTAATATGGAAGTGGGAGAGATTGTAGATATTCATCTGATGCCGGAAGAAGCATACGGCATGCCGGATCCAAATGCCATTTTCATGATTGAAATGGCACAGCTGCCGGGATCAGAAGATCTGGAACCGGGTGAGAAAGTTTACCTTAGCGGTCAGTATGGACAGCCAATCCCGGTGACTGTCGTTGAAAAAGATGAGACATCCATCACATTTGACGCCAACCATGAGATGGCAGGAAAAGAACTGAATTTCCGGATCGAACTGGTTGAGGTAAAATAAACATACCCGAAGAGTGTCCGGATGATGAAAAAACCTGTCGCACAGCATAGCGTGCGGCAGGTTTTTGAATATAGAAAAAGTTTTGTGATTTCAAATCTTGTTTCCCAAAAGACTATTTCAGGAAGAAGCGTACCATTTTTTCATGCAGCTTCTGGTATGGCTGATAACGTATCGGCAGGTCAATCCAGGTTTTCTTATCTACGATACTCTTGTAGTGGGAGAAAGTATCAAAGCCGATTTTTCCATGATAAGCGCCCATGCCGCTTTCACCAAATCCTCCAAATCCCATTTCTGTAGTGGCAAGATGGATGATCGTATCATTGATGCAGCCACCGCCGAATCCGCAGCGGGAAGTCACTTTTTTTGCCGCCGCTTTGTCGGAAGTAAAGAAGTACAGCGCCAGTGGATGAGGCATGGAATTGATTTTACGGATCACGTCATCCAGGTTGTCAAATGTCAGAACCGGCATGAGAGGTCCGAAGATTTCCTCCTGCATGACTGCATCCTGAAAGGTCACATGATCCAGAACCGTAGGCTCGATGCGGAGTGTTTTCCGATCGAAGTTTCCACCATGCACAACCTTTTTCTCGTCAATCAGCCCAAGAATCCGGTCAAAATGTTTTTCGTTGATGATTTTACCGTAATTTGGATTCCGAAGCGGCTGTTTTCCATACTGCTTTTGAATCTGCTTTTGCACTTCTTTGATCAGTCTGTCCTTAACGGCACGGTGGCAGTAAATATAGTCCGGTGCAACACAGGTCTGTCCACAGTTCAGATATTTTCCGAAGACAATTCGTCTTGCTGCCAGTTTGATATCGGCAGTCTTGTCTACAATACACGGGCTCTTTCCACCCAGCTCTAACGTGACAGGCGTCAGATGTTCTGCCGCGTTTCGCATAACCTCTTTTCCAACGGCCTGGCTGCCGGTAAAGAAAATGTAGTCAAAGTGTTCCTTCAAAAGACAGGTATTCTCAGCCCGGCCTCCGGTTACAACAGCCACATACTGAGGATCAAAACACTGTGAAAGGATTTTCTGAAGCACCTCACTGGTGTACGGAGAATAGGCGCTTGGTTTTACGACAGCGGTATTTCCTGCAGCAAGGGCATCCACCAGCGGGGACAGCGTCAGCATAAACGGATAATTCCATGGGCTCATAATGAGTACAACACCGTAAGGTGACGGTTTCTGATAACTTCTGGAATGAAACTGAGCCAGCGGAGTACGAACTCTCTTTTCGCCTGCAAACCGTTGTACATGTTTCAGCATGTAGCTGATTTCCTCCAGAACGAGTCCGGTTTCACACATGTAGCTTTCAAACGCGCTTTTTCCAAGATCTTTTTTCAGTGCGTTATGAATTTCTTTTTCATTGGAAGAGATGGCAGCATATAGTTTGCGAAGTGCAGCAGTCCGCGCACTGACCGGAAGTGTCGCTCCGGTTTGAAAGTATTTCCTCTGTCTGGTAACAAGGTCTTTAATTTCCTGTTCCGTCATGTTTTGTCACTCCTTCCTCAACAACAGGTTCATTTGATTCTTCAAAATCTTCTGCTGAATCTGCCGGCTCAGGCATCAGCATATAGTAAAAGGTCTCAAGCTCTGCCGCATTCATCAGTACCGGAACCGGATAGAGCGGATTGGCCTCCTTGTCGGCGTAATGCGCCAGCTTAGGAACATCGGTTTCCCGGATTTCCGGAATATAATCACCGATGCCAAATCTCTTTTTCATATCCTGAATGGCCGAAATAAAGCGTTCGGCGGCCTCGTCACAAGGCGTGTCCTTGTCGGCCAGACCGGCGGCGACAGCCAGACGTGCAAGTTTCTTATGAATCGTTTCGCCATAGGCCTTTAACACCATTGGAAGAATGACTGCATTTGCAAGACCATGTGGTACATTGTATTCCCCGCCAAGAGAATGGGCAATGGCATGGACATATCCTACATAGGATTTGGTAAATGCACATCCGGCATAGAAAGAAGCCCGCAGCATGTTACGCCGTGCCTCCACGTTGCTTCCATCTTCATATACCGTATCAATGTTTTCAAAAATCAGTTTAACAGCCATAAGAGCGTCTTTGCGTGTTCCGTAAGTAGTGGAATTGCCGATGTATGCTTCCACAGCGTGGGTCAGAGCATCCATACCGGTAGTTGCGGTGATAAATGGAGGCAGACTTAACGTGACTTTCGGATCCAGAACCGCATACCGCGGGATCAGCGGAAAATCGTTGATCGCATATTTGTGGCGAGTCTGGGCGTCTGTGATTACTGCGGCCAGCGTCGTCTCACTTCCGGTACCGGCAGTAGTCGGAACAGCCATCAGAAGCGGCAGCTTTTTGTGGACTTTCAGAATTCCCTTCATTTTTGCAAGCGTCTGCTTTGGTTTGGCGATGCAGGCTCCGACTGCCTTGGCGCAGTCCATACTGGAACCACCGCCGAACCCGATAATACAGTCACAGCCTTCTGTTTTATAAAGATCGATGGCCTCGGACACATTCACAGTAGTAGGATTGGCTACGGTTTTATCGTAGATACAGTAGGGAATCCCATCACGATCCAGCGCCTTTTCCAGACGTACCGTCAGGCCAAGCTTACGGATGCCCGCATCTGTGATGATCAGGACTTTACTGCAGTTTTTTCTGCGGATCACTTCCGGCAGGACAGTCACGCTTCCAACGACCTTTGGTGTCCGGTAAGGCAGGAACGGAAGGGCAATCTTTAATCCGGTCTGAAACGTCCTGCAATATATTTTCTTTAGAGTATTCATGACAATTGATCCTTTCCGGCGCGGAGAACCACGCCCCTTTTTAGAGGCATTTTTACCAGAAAAATATTAGCATTTAAGGGGAGGGTTGTCAATATCAACGAGGGGAGTCGAGCATTCCGGACACACCGGAACAAATAAGGGTTACTGCCATGGATGCCATGCTTTCCAAAGGTTCTTTTTATGAAAGATGTATTTGAAAACCTGGAGGTTGTTGTGCTGAGCTTCAAAGAAGCAGAAGAAGGCGCCCATTTTGTCAAAACAGCAGAAGAGGCCGTTCAATATCTTGAGAGCAAGGACTTTAATTTTGCCTGTCGTATGCTCGGGAAACATTGCTGGAAAGACAGTAGCCCGCACTATTCCGTTTTAATGGGTATCTCAATTTGAGTGATATAATCGTCTTAGGTATCAATGACAAGCTCGTTGATACCTTTTTCATATGCAGAACCGCAAAATTGCAGATTGTTTTCCTTTGCATAGGCGAGAATTTCCGTATAACGTCCGGGTAAATTGTTCCAATCTCCTTTGCAAAAAGCCCTTAGATATTTTCCTTTTGGTTGAACATGAAGCCCCTTTCGGTGTGTAGGAAACGGTAACTCAATATAAAGGGCCGAATAGCCGTTAAGATTTCCGCAATACAGGTTTTCTACCGGCAGTATGGCGCCATAAGAAGCGTCATGCAAACGCCTCAACTGGTATTTCTTTGTTTCTGTTACCACCAATTCTATCTCTTGCTCAAAAGGTGTGTCATGCGATATAGGTACAGTTACAAGATAGTGTGTTTCTGGTTTTTCCACGAGTGGAAATTCAGATATATCTAACTAAGACTTCCCATACTTAAAATGGGCTTTGCACCTTGAAAATTCAATATTTCAGCTAACAAAATAGTGATTTATGCTCCTATAGACTCTGGATGGAGTGCGTTACGCAGATATTTCGGTAGTCTTGCTTCAAAATCAGCAGTAAAAGCTGTCAATTGCTCATCGCTGAGCTTTAAGATTTCCTGAAGACTTGCCATTAAGGCATCCATCAGGATGCCTAGTGATCTGCTAAAAGTAATGTCTGCCATTTCATCAACAAGAAAAAAGAACAATTCCCCAAGAGTTCTCTGATCTACATTTTGGCGCTGTTCCATTGCAAGTAACATATATCTGGTAAACACGATAGCCACGTGAGCTGTCAGTGCATCATAGGATAAGCTACGGCATTCTCCAATCAGGTTCAGCATAGATTTGCAGGTCTTGAAGAAAACCTCAATCTGCCAGCGCTTTCCATAAATACGGATAATCTCTTCTTCGGAAAGGGTCGTATCTGTACAGATAAAAGCAAGCCAGTCCTTGCGATTTGCTTTATTCCTTACGCAAACGATTTTCGCCGGAATAGGATTCTCTTTTCCTACCATGACGTCAACAGAAAGCAGATACTTTGATCGGCCACGGCGTTTTTTGTTCCTGGAATAGACCTCTTTGATGTTCAACTGTTCACCACAGTACGAATACTTGATGCGGCTGCTTTTCTTAATCATAGCGATCACATCCATATCTTTTGAATGGATGGCTGTGATCTGTGCCGGGTTGGAAAACCAGGAATCAAAAAGGACATAATCAGCCTTTAGTCCTGCACTGAGGGCAGTATCCAACAAAGTCATCATTGCTTCTGGTGCTTTTGTCTGAGCAAGCTTACGCCTTTTTCCTGCAATAGTCCTATTATCAAAGTTCTTTACCGGACCGATAATATTTGTTTCTTTTGCAGATGCTAAGAGGCAGCTGTTTACCGGAATCAATGTGTTTCCATCACTCCAGCTTAAAGTAAGCATCCGAAACCCTTTTTTGAAATGCATATCGGTATGGTCAAATACTTTTGATCCCAGTTCTGTTTTCTTACAACTGGTTCGACTAAAAAGGCTATCATCAATGATGAACACATTTTTCCTGTTATCATCTGTTAGAGCTTTGAGATCATTATTAACGATATCCGCAGCAAGAAGAGAAGTAAAACGGAGCCAGTTTGTTTTTACCGAATTAAGGAACCGGTAAAAAGTGTTCTTTGAAAAACCTTCCTTAAAGGAACCGGTCCGCTGCTGCATATACATACTTCTTAAGGTCTGTGCAGGTCCTACATTTTATCGCTGGGTGTTTGGAGCCGGTGGGAAAATCCTGATCGAGAGTCCAATTGAAACACGTAATGAATATAGTGAAATGCTTCAAAAGGCACTTAATCAACTATAGAAAGCAGGAGAAAATTAGAGAAGTATCCAGATATTAGGCATGTGCCTTCGCATATCTGAAAGATAGCTCATAGTTGTGTATGGTTCGTTATATCCGAAAATAGTTATTCGAATAAAATCGAGTCGGAACAAACCGAATAAGAATTGAAAAAACACAAAAACATGTTATAATATATTCGAACGAAACCGAGTCGGAGGTGACCGAATAAAATGAAATTCATTGGGAGAAAGGAACAGCTGAGAAAGCTTAATCGAGCAATTGCCAACACTAATAAAGAGGAAGCGATGCAAACCGTCTTGATCTATGGTCGAAGACGGGTGGGAAAAAGTGAGCTGGTGAAGCAGCTTCTCAAAAGTACAACGTGCCAAAGCATTTATTATGAGTGCAAGCAGGTGGCAGAAGAAAGCAACGCACAGGGAATCTGCAATATTTTATCGGAAGAGTTACATCTTCCAAAACTTGGATATCAATCCATAGAGGAGGTTCTTGAGTACATCTTTCAAAGATCATGCGAAGAGAATATGATTTTTGTTCTGGATGAATATCCTTATCTGAGAGAAAACATCAAGGGAATGGACAGCATTCTGCAGGCGATGATTGATAAATACAGAGACTCTGCAAAACTCACATTTATTATTTTGGGATCATTTGTAGAAATCATGAGAAATCTGATGGAACCCTCTAATCCTTTGTATGGCCGTATTGATCTTACGATCAACCTAAAGCCTATGGATTATTATGAGTCTGCCGAGTTTTATCCGGCATTTTCCGAAGAGGACCGAATAAAGATTTATTCTGTATTTGGAGGTATCCCATATTACAATCGTTTAGTGGATGATTCCATTTCTGTTGAAGAGAACCTGCTGGAACTTTTGGTGGTTCCAGAGGCGCGTTTGGAAAATGAGGTTTCCATGTACTTAAACGCAGAAATCTCCAAAATTACAAACGCAAACGAGGTATTTGAAGCTTTGTCCAGGGGATATACCAAGTATAAAGATATTCTCGATCAATCTCATGTATCCAGTGGTCCGACATTAGTGGATGTACTTGATAAACTCTCTAAGATGGAGGTGGTCGAGAAAAGAACGCCGATTAATGATGAGGGAAATAAAAGAAAAGCAAGCTACCATATCAGTGATCCGCTTTCAGCATTTTATTACCGGTATATTTTTCGGTATGCTTCGCAAAGAAAGATCATGGATCCGTCGATTTTTTATGAGAAATATATCCGCGAGGATTTTGAATCCTTCTATGTTCCGCATTATTTCGAAGAAATTTGTAAGCAGTACTTGATCCGAAAGAACAGGGCAGGAGAGATTTCTCCGGTGATTGAGAAAATTGGAAAATACTACTATGACCTTCCGGCAGAGAAAAGAAACGGAGAATTTGATGTTGTAACAGAGGACGAAAACGGATATGTTTTTTATGAAGTAAAATTCCGAAAAGAAACGATTCCGACGGCAATTGTTCGAGAAGAAATCGAACAGGTAAAGGCAACAGGAATGAATTGCTATAAATATGTGTTTGTTTCAAAATCTCCAGTTGACTTGGAGGGAATAGAAGAAACAGTGGAAGTCATAAGACTAACGAATTTATGGAATTGAAATCTAAGAGTTCTCTATCAAGGTCGTGTCCTCGAATATTCCATCATATTTATTGGTTACTCTATTTCAGATCCTGATGTTCAGCAGATCCTTGGCGATGCAGTAGAATGTCTTTCCTTAGATAAGATAGATTCTATTCAAAAAAAGTTTTGTGTTTTCCCTGAAAATGAGAAGTAAGATGTGTGAGGTGTTGCCATACGGCGACACCTCCTTTCTTTTTGCAAAAAACATGTTGCAGCAACAGAACATATGTTCTATAATAATCCTATCGAAAACAAATTGTTCGCATTAGAACTTAGAAAGAGAGGATCCTTTTATGAGACATAAGGACCCGGAGCTAATGAACAGGATAAAGCAGTATATCAGTGAATATTATCTGGAGAATGCTGGTGCGATGCCGACAATCACGCAGATTGCCAATGCGATGGAGGTTGTGCGTAGCACCGCTTACACCTATCTCGTAGCCATGGACAGGCAGGGACTGATCCGTTATCAGGATGGAAAGGTATCTGTCCGGGAACTGGATAAGATCCTGGTTGATTCGGAACAGGTAGATGCTGTCGGAGAGATCAACTGTGGTGAGCCCGCTCTGGAAGAAGCAAACCTTCTTTACCGGACATCACTTCCAACAGCCATCTTTGGTAAAGGACCCTTGCCATGCACTGGCAGCACTACTTCAATCATGTGGTGAAGAAGTATAATGGGATCTACAAACTGCAGCTTCCCAATATCACAGCTCATGGTCGAGTTATAATAAGGACAAGTTAGAAAACTCCAGTAAATACAAGGGGTTGCACTAATTTAGTCCTTATTTTTAACTCCCTGAAAAAGGGAAAAATAAGGCAGCGCTGTCATTCCAGAATATGAATTATTACAGATCCAGACTGGAAATGGATTTGTGTAAGACAAGAGTAAAAACAACAGAATTATTGTAATTATAGGACTGAATTAGCTCGCATGGAATATAGATTCCGGTTGTCTAATTCAGTCCTCTTTTTGATTGACGACGATGAAAGGTGATGAAAAATGGCTAGAATTATTTCTATTGTAAACCAAAAAGGGGGAACTGGAAAATCCGCATGTACAGCTAATTTAGCAGTAGGATTAGCACAAAAGAATATGAAAGTGTTGATTGTAGATGCCGATCCACAGTCTGATGTATCCGCAGGATTTGGATATCGTGATTGTGATGACAGTAATGAAACACTTACAGCTCTTATGGATGCAGTAATGAAAGATGAAGATATTCCTTCAGACTGTTATATCAGACATCAGGCAGAGGGAATAGATATTATCTGTTCTAACATTGGACTGGCAGGTACGGAAGTACAGTTGGTAAATGCAATGAGCAGGGAATATGTATTGAAACAGATTTTATATGGTATCAAGGATCAATATGATGCAGTCATTATTGACTGTATGCCATCATTGGGAATGATTACGATCAATGCGCTGGCTGCATCAGATGAAGTCCTCATTCCAGTTGAAGCGTCCTACCTGCCAATCAAAGGCTTGCAGCAGTTGTTAAAAACGATCGGTAAGGTTCGTAAGCAGATTAATCCGAAGTTGCAAGTCGGTGGGATTCTGTTCACGATGGTCGATGCGCATACAAATGATGCCAGAAATAATATGGAACTTCTCAGAAATGTATATGGAAGTCAAATTCATATCTTTGATAATTATATTCCATTTTCTGTAAGAATGAAGGAAGCAGTCAGAGAAGGACAGAGTATTTTCTCTTATGATCCGAAAGGCAAAGCTACAGAGGCTTATCGGAGAGTGACGGAGGAGGTGCTAGAAGATGCCATCTAAAAAAAGAGCAACTCCCATTTCCTTACAGCCACTTGATGCGTTGTTTGGAACAAACGAAGAAACAAACAATGGAATTTGCGAGATAAAAATAGGAAGCCTTCATCCATTTCCAAATCACCCGTTTCAAGTAAAAGATGATAAGAAAATGGAAGAATTATCAGAAAGCATTACACAATATGGCGTGTTGGTTCCTGGTATTGTGCGGTTGAGAGAGTCTGGTGGTTATGAGCTGGTAGCTGGTCATCGGCGAAAACGAGCATGTGAACTTGCTGGACTAGAGAAAATGCCGGTTATCATCAAAGATCTTACAGATGATGAAGCGACGGTGATTATGGTAGATTCCAACATTCAACGAGAAGAGCTGCTGATCAGCGAAAAGGCATTTGCTTATAAAATGAAATATGAGGCGTTAAAGCGTCAGGGAAAACGATCTGATTTAACTTCTTGCCAAGTTGGCAAGAAGTTAGCGGCGGAAGAAGTCAGTCAGAATACAGGAGATAGTTCCAGACAGATTCTTCGATATATTCATCTGACAGAGTTGATCGCAGAGTTTTTAGAATTGGCAGACGAGAAGAAGCTTCCCTTTAATACAGCTGTTGAAGTTTCCTATTTGAGAACTGAAGAGCAGCAGATATTACTTCAGTATATGCATAATCACAATATAGTACCGTCCATGAAGCAGGCAAAGGAATTTAAACAGATTTCAAAAGAACGGATGTTGACGTATTCAGAGATTGACCAGATTTGCATGAATGAAAGTATTGGAAAAGTTCAGGTGCAGATTCCGGCGAAGAAATTGAAACAATATTTTCCAGAGACATATACAAAGACTCAGATGGAAGAAATTATATTTATGCTTCTGGCATCGTGGGCAGAAAGAGAGGGTAAAGAATGAACAATGAAGATATGGCAAGTAGAATACAAGTCTATCTGAAAAAGATAGAAAAGATACGTGTTAAACGGATAAAAAGAGAGAAATTTAAACATTTGTTGAAAACATTAGGATTATCAGCAGGAAGGAAGTGAAAGTATGGCTTTAAAAATTGTACGAAGATATGATGCGAACGGAAGGGAGCTTACGGAGAAAGATTTGGAAACCTTTCGATTGGATTCTCCTGTGGTTAGAGAAATACTGGCAAACCTTAATCGGGAGGTGGCGGAAGGAATCAGACAGAGGGAGAAAAAAAGATGACGATTGAAGATGTAATTAAAAAATCAATTCTGCCACTGGCATTTATGGTATTCTGGTTTTGGATGACAAAAACAATTATGAAAGTCAGTGGGCAGACGGATTGGTTCTGGTGGGTATTTATTGCCGGATTACCATTTGGAATACATAAAATGCGGTTGATTCTGATTCCGAGAGGAATGGATACCACAGCAACGCTTGGGATGGCTGCATTAAGTGTCATTATTGGAGCATTGATTGGAAGTATCATGATTCCAGTGTATGTGATCAGAGCGATATACGTGTTTATACGGTATGTCATTGGAAAATAGAATATTAAATTGATAAGAGGCAGGCTTGCGAAAACAAAAATCGTAAGTCTGCCTCTTTTTTTGTGCTTAAAAACAGGCAATTCAGGGGAATTCCCTTTTGCAAATATATATATTTTTGGAGGATTTTTAAGATGAGAGAGCGAATTGAAAGTAAGCATGTAACAAAGGAAATCAAAAGTCAGATGCCAGTGATTCCGGTGGCAATTGTTAAAGAAAGAGGCTGTACCTTCTGCCCATATTATCTGGGCAATTATGAGAAACAGCCACGCTGTATGATGAAAACCTGTGCCTGGGATGATGAAAATGAGCGTTTCCATCCAGTTCTTCGTGAACTGATCCCATTTTACAAAGAGAAGATGGAAAAAGCAGAAGAAAAGTTCCTGGCAATGAAAAAGATTTACACAACACTGTTAGGAATGTTTGCCGATGAAATGAAGCAAGAAGAGTTGGAAAAAGATGAATGTTACGGATGTGCCTATGGAAAATGTGGACCATGTATCGGTATCTGTTACAAATCAATGAAAGCATAGGAGGGGTAAGCCAATGAATACAATAGTTATTTCCGGGCGATTAGTAAGAAATCCCGGATACAACGAAGTGGAGAATGAAAAAGGACTTCATAAGATTGCCAAGTTTGTTCTGGCAGTCAGAAGAAATTATTCCGATGAAGTCAGTTTCATTCCGGTAAAGGCTTTTGCAAAGAAAGCAGAATTTGCCAGAGATTATCTGATGCAGGGCACGAAGGTCATGGTGGAAGGCGAGATTGTCACAGGTAATTATGAAGATAAGGATACCGGGAAAAAAATCTATACCACCGAAGTGTATGCAAACCGGATTGAATTCGCAGGTGCAAAAATGGTTGACAGACCACCGTTTCCAGAAGATGCGGAAGGGTTCTTAGAGATCCCAGAGGGCATGGAAGAAGAAATGCCGTTTAGATAGAGGAGGATAAAAGATGGTTTCAGTAGATCAGGCGTATATGGTAGGGCATATGAAAAATGCCGATGGAAGTATCAATAACAAAAATGTAGTGCTGTCAGCAGCATGTGAAGCAGCGGAACTGTTCCAGTGCATGATGTCAGTAAATCAGAAACTGGAGGACTGGCAGAGATTTAACCACACCTTGGAGCAGCATCTTAGAAGTGTGGAATGTGAGAAAATCCATGATATCTGTCAGGCAGTATATGGAATGAAACATCCGTCCGATGAACTGGAAGGATTGTATCTGGCAAGAGAGGATGAACAGATATGCCTTCTGTACTATCAGGTATTTGTAGGGATGTTGGAAATCAATATCAATTCAGCTGAAGTGCTGTACAAACAGAAGGAGGAAACAATCAATGAGTAAGATGGAGTATATGCCGGTAGATTGTCTGCAGGTGCCGAAGGTGCTGTTCCAAATGGAAAAATACAAAAATCTGTCAAATACAGCAAAGATTTTATACAGCTTATTTCTGGATCGTTTGAAATTTGCGGTGCAGAATGATTGGGTAGATGGTAAGGGGGATTTGTATGTAATCTATCCAAAAAGTGAAATGAAGAAAGACCTGAATACAACTAGATATGGGGTAGATCAGGCAGTACAGGAACTGGTGGATGTTGGAAATCTGGTGCGTATCATTCCGAACAATGGAAAGGCAAACCACTTTTATATCAACGATATTTATGAAAATGAGATGGAGGAAGAATCAATGATGACATTAGACAGCATTATGGCAAATATGCCGATGGAAGAAAGAGAAATCATTATGGACAAAATGGTGAAAGCATCCAGAGATATTCTGGAAACAATTGCAGATATGGGATATCTGGATGAATATGAGACACCACTGACTTCAATGGAAGAAAGAAATTATCGAGATGAGCTGGGACAGCTTGATGTTGATCAGATTTCCTGTGATGGCTATGAATTTGGCATGGATCTGGCGTTTGGAATTCTTGAAGAGAATGAGGAAAATGCTGATAGAGTACTGGATATTCAGCAATATGTGAACAGGCAGAATAAAAAGTGTTCAAAAAAGAAATTTATGAAAGTTCTGGAGACTCTGGTACACGCAATAGGAAATGATGAAGGATTTATTGCCGATATGTATGCGTGTGATAAAGAGGCTAGGAAAATCTATTTGGAAGAAGCGATGAATGCATTCAATTATGTGCTTGATGAATTATGTCATGGTACAGGCAGTGCTGCAAATTGTGATTTTGATGTAGAAGAGTAGGAAAATATTATGGCAGATTTTGAATATTTCAGAGCAGAAGAATCTGACCAGTTTTCTTTCTTTCGGATACCAAAAGCTCTGTTCACAGAAAAAGAGTTTGCAAGCCTGTCTACAGACGCAAAGCTCCTTTACGGAATTCTGCTTGATCGAATCAGCCTATCCAAGAAAAATGGATGGATTGATAGTGATGGTTATGTCTATATCATTTACACGATCGCAGAATTGCAGGAACTATTGCGAATGTCGCATACGACAGTGACAAAGCTTCTTTATGAGCTTGACAGTGTGCATGGGATTGGATTGATTGAACGGTATCGGCAGGGGAATAATCGTCCCTCTGTCATATACGTGAAAAATTTTGTGAAACGGATTAGAGGAAAGCCCGTAAGATACTTTGCTTCTGGAACGCCAGAAACTGGAAATCCGGACTGCAAGGAATTGGAAATCCGGATTGCAAGAAACTGGAAGTCCGGAACGCAAAAAAATAGAAGTCCGGAACGCAAGAATCTGGATGGAAGTAATACTAAGATAAATAAGACTGAAAAGAATCATACTGATAAGAGTAAGGGCAATACTCCCGCTCTGGAAGAAAAATTCAGTCAGTATGGTAGATTTAAAAATGTTGTTCTGTCGGAAGCTGAACTGCAGGAGTTGATGACAATATTTCCATGGGATTATCAGAAACGGATTGATCATCTTTCTGTTTATATGAAATCCAGTGGAAAAGAGTATCAGAATCATTTTGCAACAATCTGTCTTTGGGCAGAACGGGATGGCGCCAGGGCAGGAATTGACAAATATGAATTTCAGGAAGGAGAAAGCCTGTGATGGAAAATAAAGTAACAGCAGATTATCTGGATGAAGAGGGATGTCTTCATTGTGGCATCTGTGGAAAAAGAAAACAGATGAAAGTTAGTCTGATGGGATTTGAGCATGTAGTGTCCTGTTTGTGTGAATGCGAGGTAAAAGCCAGGCAGGAACTTGATGAGAAGATGCAGCGGGAAGAAGCACAGCGGCAGCTTTATCAGAGAAAATCCATCGGACTTCGGGAAAAAAGATTCTGGGAATGGAAATTTGAAAATGACAATGGAAGCAACCAGAAGATACTAATCGCCAGGCAGTATGTAGAAAACTGGACAGATATGAAGAGAAAAAATGTAGGACTGCTTCTGATGGGACCAGTTGGAACCGGGAAGAGTTTTTTTGCAGGCTGTATAGCAAATGCACTTTTGGAACAGGGAGAACGTGTCATGATGACAAATTTTTCCAGGATCTTAAATGAAATGACCAGCTATCAGGCAAATAAGAACCAGATCATACAAAATCTTGTGGATTATCCATTGCTGATTATTGATGATTTAGGAATAGAACGAAATTCTGAGTTTGCTTTGGAGCAGGTCTATAATGTGATAGACAGCCGTTATTGTAAAATGCTTCCGCTGATCGTAACAACGAATCTGGGACTGAATGAAATGAAATCTACAGATTTGGATACTGCCCATCAGCGCATTTACAGCAGAATACTTGAAATGTGTGTTCCAATCTATTGTGGTGGGGAAGACAAGAGAAAAGAAGAAGGGACAGAAAAACTCGTACAGGTGCAGTACCTGATTACCGGTTAATCTGTCCTTTTTCATTGAAGGGGGGTGATTGCCATGATTACAGATCTGGACAGCAGTTAAATCGCTGAAAGGAGGGAAAAGTCATGCAGGAAGAGGTAACTCAGAAAACGGTCACGTTCTGTATTCGGGCTACTAAAATTACGGCGGACCTGTTGAAAAAGGTTCTTGCTGCGTATCTGCGTCATCAAAAGCAGAAATCAGTAGAGAAGAAAGCACAGAAAAATCAGCCGAAACAGGGAAAGGTCACGGTAAAAGAGCTGGCAAAACAGAATGCCGGGATGGTCAATATCGAGATCACGGACAAAAATATCAAGTCCTTTGAACGGTATGCCAGAAAATACGGGATCAATTATGCTTTGAAAAAAGACAAGAGCAAAGAGCCTCCGGTTTATCTGGTATTTTTCAAGGGACGTGATCAGGATGCCCTAAATGCTGCTTTCCGTGAGTTTTCCCAGAAACAGATTCAAAAAGCGAATAAGCCTTCCATTCATAAGCGTCTTGCAGCTTACCGGGCAATGATGCCAAAGAAGACGAAGGACAAAGTAAAGAACCGGCATCAGGAGCAGAGCCGATGAAAAAGAAAAGCGGTAAAACTCTGATGCAGAAGTGGAAGAATAAAATCGGGGGTAAGCTGTCCGCCCTGGATAAAAAGAAACTGGTTCTTACAAATATCCCTTATGCTCTGGCTGCTTTCTATGCTGACCGGGCATTTTTTCTTTACCGGAACAGTCCGGGAGGAGATATGGGGAACAAACTATTATATGCAATGGAACACGCAGACCGGATTTTTGCTGGTTTTGTGTTAAGCAATAACTGGAAAGATCTGCTAGCAGGTATTGTTGTTGCAGCCGTTCTGAAAGTGTTGGTCTGGCAGAAACAGGCAGACGCAAAGAAATTACGGAAAGGCATCGAGTATGGTTCAGCCAGATGGGGAACCGCAGAGGATATCAAGCCTTATATGTCGGAAGATCCCTGGATGAATATTCCATTGACAGCAACAGAAGCATTGACTATGGAAAGTAGACCTAAACAGCCAAAGTATGCAAGAAATAAAAATATAGTGGTCATTGGCGGCAGTGGTTCCGGAAAAACTCGATTTTTCGTTAAGCCGTCAGTCATGCAGATGAACTGTTCCATGGTCATTACAGATCCGAAAGGCACTCTGATCGAGGAGTGCGGGAAGATGTTAGCAAAGGGACCACCTAAGAAAGATAAGAATGGAAGTATTATGAAAGATAAATCAGGAAAAGTGGTACACGAACCATATGTGATTAAGGTTCTGAATACTATCAACTTTTCCAAATCGCTTCATTACAATCCATTTGCTTATATACGGTCTGAAAAAGATATCCTGAAGCTGGTGACAACAATCATTGTAAATACCAAAGGCGAAGGGGAAAAAGCTTCCGAAGATTTTTGGGTGAAAGCAGAGAAATTGCTGTATACAGCACTGATTGCTTTTATCTGGTATGAAGGTGATGAAGAGGAAAAGAATCTGAATACTCTTCTGGATCTTTTGAATGAAAGCGAAACCCGTGAAGAGGATGAAACTTACCAGAATCCAGTGGATATGATGTTCCAGGAACTGGAAGAAAGAGATCCGCAGCACTTTGCGGTCAGACAGTATAAAAAATACAAAATGGCCGCCGGCAAAACGGCGAAGTCGATTTTGATATCCTGTGGAGCCAGACTTGCCCCATTTGATATCGCAGAACTTCGTGAGATCATGTCTTACGATGAAATGGAACTGGATAAGATCGGGGATAGGAAAACAGCCTTGTTCTTGATTATGTCCGACACAGATACAACCTTTAACTTTGTGATTGCCATGTTACAGTCACAGCTTTTCAATCTGCTTTGCGATAAGGCAGATGATGAATATGGTGGAAGACTTCCGGTGCATGTGCGTGTCATCGCTGATGAGTTTGCCAACATCGGACAAATTCCTCAGTTTGACAAGCTGATCGCAACTATCCGAAGCAGGGAAATCTCTGCTTCTATTATTTTGCAGTCACAGAGTCAGTTAAAGGCAATGTATAAGGATAGTGCAGATACCATTCTGGGCAACTGTGATACGACTTTATTCCTTGGTGGGAAAGAGAAGACCACATTAAAGGAAATGAGTGAGCTTCTGGGTAAGGAAACCATTGACCTGTATAACACTTCGGAGACGAGGAGTAATCAGAAGTCTTTTGGATTGAATTACCAGAAAACAGGCAAACAGCTGATGACAGAAGATGAGATTGCAGTCATGGATGGAGGAAAATGTATCCTGCAGATCCGTGGTGCCAGACCATTTTTCTCGGACAAATATGATATCACGAAACACAAAAACTATCGGCTTCTTGCAGATGAAAACGAGAAGAACCGATACAAAGTTGAGAAAGAGTTAAATCCGCAGTACACACCGAAATCTGAAGAAGAGGTGGAAGTAATTCATGTAGAACTGTCGGAGTAACCTTGGGAATGAACGAAAAATAATGAGGAAAGGAATAACTGACATTAGGTGCGCCGGCTTTTTAGTCGGTGTTTTTTCATTCCCGTAAACACCTGAAAAAAGTCAGTTTTGGTGAATGTATATGGCGTTTTTTAGCAGTGCAATTACAACTTTAAAAACTCTTGTAGTCGCAATCGGTGCAGGTCTTGGCGTGTGGGGTGTCGTAAACCTTCTGGAAGGATATGGGAATGACAATCCCGGCGCTAAGAGCCAGGGCATCAAACAGATTATTTCTATTTTGGGTATTTTGGCTGCAGGAGCTGGATATATACCTATCAATGTTAATCAGCCTTTGAGCAGACGGGAAAGGATTTATAGTAAGTCAGATATAAAGTTTGCTATTACAGATACAAGACTGAAAAAGGAACTGGAGTGGCCAGAAACTGTTACGGTGTTGGATGTTATGGAGGCAGATGCATATGAACCGCTAAATACTATTGAAAATTATCCGGATAGTAATACTGCTTATGTAATTTTTACTTCTGGCTCTACAGGAGAACCTAAAGGAGTGGAAATTGCTCACTTTGCTGCTGTCAATACAATTGAGACAATTAATAAACAGTACAGGGTATCTGCTGACGATAAAATCATTGCTGTTTCATCCTATGATTTTGACTTATCAGTATATGACATTTTTGGAATCTTGAGTGCGGGTGGTACATTGATTTTAATTAAAGACAGTAATAGTAGAGATGCAGAAGTATGGTTGGATATTGCTGAGCGCCATAGTGTGACATTGTGGAATTCTGTTCCGACTTTATTGAATATGCTGTTAATCGTAGCGGAAGGAAAGGGAAAAGAAATTCCTTCATTAAGATTGGCTATGCTTTCTGGTGACTGGATTGGCATGGATATTCCAGAAAGATTAAATCACGTTGCAAAAAATTCTCATCTTTTATCTATGGGTGGAGCCACGGAAGCTTCAATTTGGTCCAATTTTTTTGATGTAGAATTGCCAGTACCAGAGGAATGGAGTTCTATACCATATGGAAAACCGTTGAAAAATCAGTATTACAGAGTAGTGGATTCAAAAGGAAGAGATTGCCCAACATGGGTACCAGGAGAATTATGGATTGGAGGTACCGGTGTAGCAAAAGGATATATCGGGGACTCCGAAATTACAGATAAAAGTTTCGTTAATTGGAATGAAAATCGCTGGTATAAGACTGGAGATCTTGGGCGTTATTGGGCTGATGGAAATATTGAATTTCTTGGAAGAAAAGATTTTCAGGTAAAAATTCGTGGACACAGGATTGAATTGGGAGAAATTGAAGCTGCGATGAATAAATACCCTGGTGTTAAGAAATCGGTAGCAGCAGCTGTTGGTGATGTTCAGGGGAATAAATACTTGGCAGGATATATTATTCCAGAAAACGGGTACCCGGAAAGTCTTTTTGATGTCAATAAAGTGTCGGATACTGATTTGATGTATAAATGGGATAGACTTTGGGCTGATTTAAAAGAAGGTGTGGCAGAAGTAACTGCAGAAAATAACGTGCAGGAATATTTGACACTTGCAAACTGCCTTGATGAAGTCAGCAGAGAGTATATGTATTCTCTTATGCGTACATTAGGTATTTGGGTGGAACCTGGAACAAAATATAAACTTTCGGCGCTGCTTATGAGTGCGGGAATAGATTTATCCTATCAGGAGTTAATTCAGCAATGGGTAAATGAATTGGTAAAAATTGGGCGAATACTCGCGGAAGAAGATTATTTTGTAAATTGTTCTAGTCCAAAAGAAATGGATAGAGTTGCGTTTATTGAAAAATATCCGGAGTGGAAACATGAAATCGACGATGCGTTGAAGTATTTAGAACAGTTCAAAAAATACTGCCATGCGATTATGACAGGAAATATGGATACGCCACAGCTTCTTGCAAAAGAAGATTATATATCTCCAGATGCCTATATGGCAACACTGCCTGGAGCTATTGAATGCAAGCGGACAATAAAAAATATATTGTCCTTTCAGAAAAAAGAGGGTACTGCTGGTCAGACCGTTAGAATTATGGAATTAGGTGCAAGAAATTTGGGGCTGACTTCGGAATTATTGGATTGTATGGATGGTATAGAATATGAATATGTGTGTACAGACGCATCTTCTTATTATCTTAACCAAGCAAAAGAAAAATTCAAAAATAATTCCAGAGTACATTATGAGAATCTGGATATAAATTCAGCTCCTAATACACAAGGACTTGCAATGCATTATTTTGATGTAGTTCTTGCAGTAAGTACATTGCATCGTTGCAGAGATATTAAAGCATCCTTAAAATATGCAGGCGAATATCTGCGAGCAGGCGGATTGTTAATTCTTCTTGAAACTACAGAGAATACAATTTTACAACATGTAAGTACCGGAATATTAGAAAAAGGTTTTTCAACTGTTACAGATGAGAGGAAAGGCACTGGAAAACCATTATTAACAAAAGACCAATGGAGTGATGCGGTTCTTAAATGCGGATTTGCAAAGGTTAATACAGCCCCAAATGATCAGCTTGATTTACCGATTTATAATCAGGGAGTTATTGTAGCGTTGGCTCAACCAGAAACATATGCTTTTAATTCTACAAAATTGAAAGCATATTTAGAGAACATGATCCCATCGTATATGATTCCTACAGCATTTATGGAAATAGATAAATTTCCATTATCTGCAAATGGTAAAGTTGATAGAAAGGCCCTCCCTGTTCCAGTCGGTGAGACGAGAGAAAATGCAAAGGATCAATTTCAGGAACCGGAAACTGCTGTAGAAAAAGAATTGGCTGCAATTTGGAAAACAGTATTACATACTGAAAATATTAGCAGGAATGACAATTACTTTGAATTGGGAGGAGACTCTCTTCTTGCTACGCAGTTAAATGCAGAAATTAACAAAAAGTTCAACATTAACTTATCGCTGGAAAAGATTTTCTCAAATCCAATTTTTGCAGAACAGGCAATAAGTATTGCATCCATGTTAGAAGATTGTGAAGTAAAAAATATGAATGCAGAAAAACTTGAAATGGTTTCTCCGAAACCAAAGGAATGGGGAGAACCGTTCCCATTGACGGATGTTCAGCAGTCATACTGGCTGGGAAGAAACGGTGGATTTGCTTTAGGAGATGTATCAACGCATTGCTATTTTGAAATGGATTGTGGTGGATTAGATACGGATTTGGCGGAAGAAAAATGGAGAAGATTGATTTTGCGCCATGGAATGATGCGAGCAGTATTTTTGAATGACGGTCAGAATCAGAAAATATTGAGTAATGTTCCAGAGTATGAAATAAAAGTATATGATTTGGCCTCACAGGAAGAGACTGTAGACGAGAAACTCGAATCAATCAGGAAAGAGATGGCATATCAGATTTTTGATACTTCTAAGTGGCCGTTATTTGATGTAAGATTTTCAAAACTTCCGGGAGGAAATGTACGCTTACATATTAGTTTTGACAACATTATTTTTGATGGCTGGAGTATGTTCCTGATTTTACGGGAATGGAAAATGTTATATGACAATCCGGAAAAGGAAGTTGAACCGCTTGATTTATCTTTTAGAGATTATGTTCTGGCATATGAAGATATTAAGAAAACTGAGTTTTATAAGAGAGATGAAGAATATTGGCAGAAGAGACTTCCAGATATTTTCCCGGCTCCCGAATTGCCAGTTATAAAAGAAAATGGGAATACGGCAGTACAGAAATTTATTCGTTATGAGTCAAAATTGACTGGTAGCCAATGGTCAGCGATTAAAAATATGGCTTCTCAGAATGGCCTGACAGCCTCCGGAGTATTGATGACAGCTTATGCCGAAGTGCTTGGAAGATGGAGCAAATCTCAAAAATTTACAATTAATTTGACGAGATTTAATCGGTTGCCTATTCATAATCAAATCATGGATGTGGTTGGAGACTTTACTTCGCTTACATTGTTATCAATAGATAATACAGCAGGGAAATCATTCTTAGAACGGTGTAAGAATCTGCAGCAACAGCTATGGTCTGATCTGGCACATCCATATTACAGTGGCGTGGAGTTGGAACGGGAAATTAGCAAAAAGCAGGAAATACGCAACGCGGCCATCATGCCTATCGTATTTACAAGCGGGCTTGGAATTAAACAGGGTGGCAGCAATGAACAAGAAGAATATTTTGGCGAAATGGTTTATGGCCTTTCACAAACACCACAGGTATGGATTGACCATCAGGTAACAGAACAAAATGAGCGCCTTGTTTTGACTTGGGATGCCGTACAGGATATTTTCCCGGCAGGTGTGTTAGATGAAATGTTTGCGGCATATATTTCACTTTTAGAAGTGCTTTCTACAGAACAGGAAGCATGGAATCGTGAATCAAATTCTCTTGTTCAAATTCCAAATATGGAAAATAGGGAATTGGCAAATTCCGTAAATGGTAAGATTCCGGATGAAACATTAATCTCTTTAGTTGAAAAAAGCATGAAAGAGAATCCAGAGCGGATTGCGATTATTAATAATGAAAGAAAATTATCCTATGGTGAACTGGAACGGTATTCTACCGGGATCGGACATATTTTACAGCGTGAAAATGTGGAAAGAAACTCTTTGGTGGCTATTGTGATGGAAAAAGGCTGGGAACAAATTGTAGCGGCAATCTCCATATTAAAGGCAGGAGCAGCATACTTACCAATTGATCCTTCATTCCCGGAGGAAAGAGTACATCTTCTTTTGAAAAATGCATCTGTCAAGGTAGTATTGACACAGGAAAAAGTAAACAGAGAGGTAAACTGGCCGGAAGATACAACAATAATCTGTGTTGATGGTGTGGATGTAGAGAGCATAGATACTACAGATTTTGAGAGTATTGCAACGGGTAATGATTTGGCTTATGTAATTTATACATCAGGTTCAACAGGAATGCCGAAAGGTGTAATGATCGAACATCGGGCTGCCGTTAATACAATTATAGATGTAAATGAACGCTTCGCAGTTGGGAAGGATGATAAATGTATTGCACTATCAAATCTGAATTTTGATTTGTCAGTCTATGATATTTTTGGACTTTTGATTGCAGGAGGTACAGTGGTAATTCCTGATGCAAAACAGGTAAAAGAACCGCAGCACTGGTTGGAAATCATGCAGGAAAATAAAATCACTGTTTGGAACAGCGTACCGGCATTCATGCAGATGTTCATGGAATTTCTTTCAACAAAACCGGATACAAAATTACCATTGCGGGTAGTTATTATGAGCGGAGACTGGATTCCTATGGAATTGCCAGAAATGATAAAAATGCATTCAGAATCTGTAAGAATGATAAGTATGGGTGGAGCAACTGAAGCATCTATTTGGTCTAATTACTATGAAGTTGAATCCGTAAAGGATGGTTGGACAAGTATTCCTTATGGAAAGCCATTAACTAATCAGAAATTTTATGTTCTGGATCAGGAAATGAATGACTGCCCGAACTGGGTGGCAGGCAGATTGTTTATTGCCGGCGAAGGATTGGCTCGTGGTTATTGGAAGGACCGTAAAAGAACGGAGGAAAGATTCATCAATCATCCAGTTACTCATGAGAGATTGTATTATACCGGTGATTTAGGACGTTACTGGCCTGATGGAAACATTGAATTCTTAGGAAGAGAAGACACTCAAGTTAAGGTTAGAGGACATCGTATTGAACTGGGAGAAGCAGAAAATGTTTTATTAACACATGAGCTTATCAAGAGTGCTGTTGTGGTTGTAGAAGAAGATAAAAGCGGATTGGCAGCGGCAGTTGTTTTGAATGAGGATTCTGATTGTTGCGATAATAAGAACGTGGAAAAGATTCTTCACGAATACTTAGGCAAGAAACTTCCTGAATATATGGTTCCGGGAAAAATACTTGTGATGGAGCAGTTGCCTTTGAGTGTTAATGGTAAGGTTGATAGAAAAGCTTTAAGAAAAATTCTTGGAGGCTATCAGGGACAGATCTCGGAAGAAAAGAAAAAGGAAGCACCGCAGGGAGAATTAGAAGTGAAGATTGCTGCTATATGGGAAAGAGTTTTAGGAACTAAGGAAATTTCACGAGATGATGATTTCTTTATGTGCGGGGGAGATTCTTTGAAGGCAGTGAAGATTATTTCTGAATTAAATGCGACAGAAGGCCTGCCGAATGACTTGGCTATTCAAACGTTATTTGCGTTACCAACTGTTGCACTTCTCGCAGAACAGATTGAAAAGTTGGTTTCTTTATTAGACGTAGAAGAAAATACAGAATACGAAGAAGGAGTTTTATAATGATGGAGGATTTAATTAAAGCATATGAAGACCGGGGTGTGAAATTCTGGGTTGAAAATGGTCAGTTAAAATTTAAAGCGCCGTCAGGAACATTAAATGCTGAAGATAAAGTAAAACTGCGAAATGTGAAAGAAAAATTGATTGAATATTATGAGAGAAAGGATAAGTCCGCGCTCAAAGCGGACTTATCCAAACGATATGAACCGTTTCCTCTTACAGGTATTCAGTCTGCCTATTTACTTGGCAGAAATCATAATTATGAATATGGCGGTGTTGGATGCCATGCATATTTTGAATTGTCAATGCCTCATATGGATGCAGAAAGGTTGGAGAGTGCTTGGCATAAAGTGATTATGCGGCATGATATGTTACGTGCTGTTTTTCTTCAAAATGGTACACAGAAGATTTTGGAGCATGTTGACTTGCCGAAACTTACCTATTTTAATATGAAGGAAGCTGGAGCCGAAACTACGGATTCAAAACTTAATGAAATCAGGGCTGAGTTGGCGCATAAGCAGTATCAGGCGGACTGTTGGCCACTTTTTGATCTGTATCTGACAGACACGATTGATAAGAGTATTCTTCATTTTTCTATTGATATGCTGTTATCTGATTTTATTAGTATGAAGACTATATTGAATGATTTGGATGCATTCTATTACGAAGATGGAAAAAATCTGAAACCTCTGCAGGTATCATTCAGGGATGTACTGGTATATCAAAAAGAACATGAAAATGATGAAGAAGTGCGTACGAAAAAAGATCGGGATTGTGAGTATTGGAAAAAGCGGTTGCAGAACTTCCCAGATGCACCGGAACTGCCGATTTTACCAGAATCGAAATGTGAAAAAGTTACTTTTACACAATACAGACATTTCATTACGCCGGAAAATTGGAGCAAATTATGTGAAAAGGCGAGAATGCAGAGGCTTACTCCCTCGGGAGTAGTTTTATCCGCATATGCAGAGATTATTGGACGTTGGTCAAAAAGAAAAGATTTCTGTATAGACATTACCATATTAAACAGACCGTCAATACATTCTCAAATTAATGAAATCGTGGGAGACTTTACTGAGGTAGATATTTTGGAAATCAGTCCCGAATATCCAAGTAATTTTGTTGAAAGGACACGCAAAATTCAAAATCAGTTATGGGAAGATATTAGTCACAGCGCATTTACCGGTATTGATGTATTGCGGGAAATTAACAGGCAAAGCGAAAAGAAAGCTATTATTCCGGTTGTATACACAAGCACAGTGGGAGCGGCTGATTCCGAACAGCAGGAAAACTGGGAGTTTATGAGAAATTCCCGTATTACTTATAAAATAAGTCAAACGCCTCAAGTATGGATAGACTGTCAGGTGTCAGAAGATAATGGTGGAGTTTTAATCAATTGGGATGTAAGGGATGGTGTATTTCCTGAAGGATTTGTTAATGATGCTTTCGAAGCTTTTTCCCTGCTTATTGAACGGTTATGTACAAATTTGAAGGTATGGGAACAGGTACATCCGGTAGAATTACCTTTGAAGACCGGAAAAGTAAGAAAATCCGTAAATAAAACAGAAAAAGACCTGCCTGATAAAATGCTTCATGAGGGATTTTACAACTGTTTACAGAATTGTCCGGATGAGATTGCGTTGATTGCAGCCGAGGGAACATTTTCTTATAAAGAATTAGGATCATATGTTGCCGGAATTCAAAATGAACTGTGTAAGTCTGGATTCCGTAAAGGGGATTTTGTTGCAATATCTGCTGATAAAGGGATGTGGCAGATTGCAGCAGTATTGGCTGTTTTATTTTCTGGAGGAGTCTATTTACCCTTTGATGTGTCACAGCCAATTGCAAGGCAGAATAAAATTTTGGAAAAGTCCGGAACAAAATATTTGATTACGAATAAAAAGTATCAATCGCTTGAGTGGAAAGAGCACATTGTCGTTTTGGCAGCAGAAGATATTAACAGAACGGAACAAGCACTTACTATAGTTGAAATTCCATTGGAAAATCCGGCCTATATTATACATACATCAGGGACCACCGGTGACCCCAAGGGGGTTGTCATTAGTCATAAAGCAGCAGTTAATACAATTGAGGATATTAATTCCAGATTTGATATTAACAGTGCTGACAGAATGTTTGGTTTGGCCAATTTAGCATTTGATCTTTCTGTTTATGACATTTTTGGTGCATTTAATGCGGGAGCAGCGTTGGTACTTCCTGATCCTGAAAAGCAAAAAGATCCATATTACTGGGTTGAAACTATTAAAAAGAATGAAATTACTGTATGGAACTCGGTTCCGGCTCAAATGCAGATGTTAGTCTCTGTATTGGAAAGCAGAGGTGTTTCAGGCGATTTCCCATTAAAGGTGGTTCTGTTATCAGGAGACTGGATTCCTGTAACCCTTCCGGATCAGATTCATACATCTTGTAAAAAAGCTAAAGTTGTTAGTCTGGGTGGTGCTACAGAAGCTGCAATTTGGTCAATTTATCATGAAATAGAGGAAGTACCGGATGGCGCAGTAAGTATACCTTATGGAAAGCCGCTTGCAAATCAGAAATTCTATGTGTTGAATGAAAAAATGGAACAATGCCCGGATTGGGTACCTGGAGATTTATATATCGGTGGTAAGGGTCTTGCTCTTGAGTATTTGAATAAACCGGAAGAAACGAATGCACACTTTATGTATGATGAACAGTTACAGGAAAGAATATATAAAACTGGAGATATTGGTCGATATTGGCCAGATGGAACAATTGAATTTATGGGGAGGGAAGATACCCAGGTAAAAATTCATGGACATAGGATCGAATTGAGTGAGATTGAGAGTGCATTATTAAGTAATACATTAGTGAAGACGGCTGTTGCCGTGATTGTTGGTAAACGTCCGCAAGATTATAAGATCGTCGCTTTTGTTGAGGGGAATATTGAAGTTTCGGAACTTACTGAATATATTAAAACACAGGTGCCGGAATATATGGTTCCATCAAGATTTGAAGTAAACGAGAAAATTCCGTTGTCTGCAAATGGAAAAGTTGAAAGGAAAGCTTTGAAAAAATTAGCAGAGACATACTTCCAAAATACTGGTAAATGTGAAATGCCGCCACATGAAGGATTGGAGAAAGAGATAGCTGAATTATGGAAAACTCTATTAAAGATTGATAGAGTAAATCGAACAGATAATTTCTATGACATTGGTGGCGATTCATTATTAGTTGCTCAGGCTGTGTCAAAAACAAAGGAAGCTATTAATGTGGCCAAGGATGTAGAATGGGATAGATTAATGATTGGAATGCTTCAAAATCCAACTATTATGGATTTTGCACAATTTTTAAATTCTGTTCAAATAGGTACTTCGCATGAGGAAAACGAAATATCTGAAACACCATTGAATATCATCGCAGATATTCCAGAAGGTGGAGAAGTGATGAAAGTTTTCTTCCCGGGTGGAATTGGCTTCCTTCAGCAATTTAATACTTTATTCCAAATTCTTGTGAATAATCCGGAGCGAACAGAAGGCATTGCAGCATTTAACTATACAGAGGATAAGGAATACCTGGATTCTGAAGAAAAAGATCATATTGTAACAATTGGAAGACGCTATGCAGATTTACTTTTGAATAGTGGTTATAGAAAATTTAAGTTAATTGGATACTGTATGGGTGGATTAGTTGCAATTGAAGCTGCAAGAGCTCTTTTAGAAGCAGGCGCAGAGGTTTTACCGGTAGTAACGATTGATACAATTCCGATTGTTCTCGAAATGGAGGGCGACTTGTTGATGGAACGAAGCTATGGATTAATGGTCGGTGCGGATGTATCAAAAGCAGGTCATGTTAAGCGTGATGAATTAGTACAGATGGCACTTGAATTATTGAAGGATCATAACAATGGTTTTATTGAAGAGGATGCAATATTAGGTCTGACAGGAGAGTTGCCGGAACTGGCAGCTTGCTATAAAAAACAAAAAACACTTTCAAAAAGAGAGCGTATGGAGAACTTAAAAAATGCAATTCCAGAAAATAGTATGCAGCTATCCAGTGAGGATATGAACCGATTTGATGAACTTTTTGAAATTTACAAGAGGAATTATCGGTGTGCGATTGGTTATACACCGAAACCGTTCGCGGGAGATTTACAGGCATTGAGTTGTATGGATGACCATTCTCCATTTGTTCCTGTAATGAAACCGGGAACAGAGGCATTTCTTAGTAAATGTGCACTTGGAAATTTAGAGGTTCTGCCAATAGGAGGAAATCATTTAAGCTGTTTAATGACACCTAATGTTGAAGGAATGGCGAATTTGTTGGATGGGAAAGGAGAACGGGTATGAATACATATGAGAAACCATTAAAAGTGCTTGTATGCGGAACTAACTTCGGTAGAGTATATTTAAAAGGGCTGGAGCGATGTGGCGACAAATTTAAGATTGCAGGTATTTTTTCTCATGGAAGCACACAATCAAAGCAAGAAGCAGAAAAATATGGAGTTCCATTGATTACAGATCTTAATGAGGTAAGCAAAAAAGATTTTGATATGGCTTGTGTTGTCATTCGTTCTACTGCAGTTGGAGGAAAAGGGACAGAGATTGCCGGTGCGTTACTTGAAAAGGGAATACATGTAATACAGGAGCATCCGGTGCATTATAATGATATTGTGAAACTTCTTAAAGTAGCAAAGGAGAATAACTGTGTATATCAGGTTAATAGTTTTTATCCCAATGTGAAGAATGTACAGGAATTCATCGTCAAGTCAAATAAATTACTTAAAAAGAGCAGACCGACATATATTGATGCGACTTGTAGTACTCAGGTATTATTCCCGATGATCAGTATTCTTGGAAAAGCATTAAGTGGATTCCATACATGGAAATTGCAGACAATCGATTCAGTAAATAGCAAATTTCCGTTTAAAGTTCTTAGTGGAGAAATCAGAGGGATTCCCGCTATTGTAAAGATTCAGAATCAGCTTGACCCGAAGGACCCGGACAATAATGGGTTTCTATTACATAGAATTGTATTAGGAACGACAGAAGGAAGTTTATGCTTGGATAATTCAAATGGCCTCGTTATTTGGAATCCTCAAATGTATGTGCCACATGCAGAGGGTGTTTTGGATATGTATGGAAATAATAGTTACGTAGAGCTTCCAGTAAGTGAAGTTGCGGACGGAGTTAGAAATACAACATATGCAGAAGTATATAAAGAATTGTGGCCTGAGGGAATCGTATGCGCATTAAATGATTTTGCAAGAGCTATTACAGATAATTCTCAAAAGAATATAATGGCGCAGCAGATGTTGACTATAAGTGAAATCTGGAAAGACTTATCAGAAAAAATCGGCAGTCCTCAATTAATAGTAACTCCGGAGAGAAATGGGATTCGCTTAGCTGATATTGCAGAATAATTATTATAATTTGATTTAGGTAAGAACAGCATTGAATATATGCACTTGGTGGTAATTCAATGCTGTTCTTTTTTTGGAAAAAATGTTATAATATTTTTAATTTATTAATTGTTATCGTAAGTGGGAAATTGATATGAAAATATTATCGGATCGATTGGCGTTAGTACTTGCGGAATATAGTGAATTACCTTCAAGTGTTCAAAAAGTTATAGACGGGAATAATAAAAAGGACATAAATATGAAAGGAGTTTTACGTCTTTATAAATGTGGAGACAAATATCTATACGTGTTACCAGAATTATTTGAAAAATCGGAATTAACCTCAATATATGGCAATCGAATAGATCGATGCAATGAAGATAGTTTTGATACATTACTGTATCATTATTTTTCTTGGTTGAATCTTCCTATGGATGAGACATCTCTAACAACATATGTAAAGGGGCTCGAAACCTATACAAAGAGTATGTGCATCGAAGATACTTGGCACATATTAAATCTTGCAATACAATGTTTGGAGAATTCTTACAATTTTAATTTTAGTGCAGTATTAACGTTTTATGCATTAATCGAAATTTTGATTTTGACCGATAAAGAAAAAAGAGGTAAAGGGAATTTTATTCGTGAAGAGTGTAGTAGAAAGCTGCCACAATTTTTAAAAAAGGATATTATAACATATTTAGGATTACAACCATTCATCAATAAAGATCTGTCAGAAAAAGATATTTTTGATAAGTTGACGCATATAAGGCATAAAGTAATTCATGGTATTCTTAAAGAGGCCAGAGAAATTTTGAGAGAATTATTTCCTATGCGGAAGGGGGAATATGGTGGAGCTACTGAAGATGCTGAGAGTTCAGTATTTCAAGATCAATTGAGGTGTTTAAATTGCCTAATCAGATTAGTGCTTGTTAATATTTTGATGGAATGGATGCATGATCCGAACAATCTGTTGCAAATAAAGAATAGAGATTATATCGAGACCGATTAAGAAAATGAAGGGCTGCGTTTTATAGCAGCCCTTATATCTCCCAATATGCTTTATTAGAGAGCATTCACTCTTTTTCTGATATATGCTCTAGTGTTTGCGCTAGAATCCATTTCACATGATCGTCGCTTAATCGATAAAATATATTCTTTCCAGATCTTCTTGATTTAACCAAATGGGCGGAACGTAGTGACTTTAATTGATGTGAAATGGCTGATTCATTAAAATCCATTTTATATGCCAATTCACTTACACAAAGTTCGCCCTCCATTAAAAACCATAGTATTTTCATTCTGGTTAGATCGCCCATAGCTCGGTATAATTTAGTGAGTTGTTCTATTTCGATGCTGGATGGAATATTATTTTCTATTTTCAAATAATCACCTCTTTCCCCTATATATATTGACAATCTTTAAGTCAAGAACTATCATAAGATTGATAGTAGGAGGAGATATAATGTCACATTACAACTTACCTCATAATCACGGTCAAAGTATTGATCGTGTGTTAGAGAATATGCCAACTACTGAAAGTTTTCAAGAAGTGTCTATTCTTTTTCAGCAGCTTGGTGATGGGAGCCGGTTACGAATATTATGGCTTCTTTGTCATTGCGAGGAATGCGTTACTAATATTGCGGCAGCGTTGAATATGAGCAAACCTGCTGTGTCCCACCACCTAAGGACACTAAAGGATAATAAACTGATTGAAAGCAGGCGTGAAGGAAAGGAAGTGTACTATAAAATATCAAGTACAAATCAGGCGCATTTCCTTCATGAAGCTATAGATGCCATGTTTGAAATGTCTTGTCCCATAGAGTAGTGTAAATGCGCTGCATTTCAATAGTCGTATTGAAATGCAGCGCATTGTTTAAACATTGTTTTCTTATAGGTAGTTGGCATTATAGAGAATTGTTTAGTTTTAATTCTCTAATTATATTTTTTGACATTCATAGCGCGTATGGCATTAAGAATGGCAATAACAGATACACCTACATCAGCGAAAACAGCAGCCCACATAGAAGCATAACCGATAGCACCTAAAAACAATACGAGAAATTTTACTGCTAAAGCAAAAACAATATTCTCATGAGCTATACGAAGTGTTTTTCGGGCAATCTTTATTACAGTAGCAATTTTTGATGGTTCATCGGTCATTAATACTACATCAGCAGCCTCAATAGCGGCATCGGAACCAAGGCCGCCCATAGCAATTCCTACATCGGCTCTTGCCAGAACAGGGGCATCATTAATTCCGTCTCCAACAAATGCCAGACTGGTTTTATCATTTTTGCCTGACAAAAGACGTTCTACGCGTTCTACTTTGTCAGCAGGTAGCAATTCAGTATATGCATGATCAAGTCCAAGTTTTGATGCAACTTTTTGACCAACTGCGTCAGAGTCGCCTGTCAGCATGATTGTTTGACGAACTCCACAGCTTTTCAGTGAAGTTATTGCTTCCGCCGCATCAGGCTTGATTTCATCCTCGATAACGATATGTCCCCAATACTTATTATCAACGGCAATGTAAATCAGCGTGCCGACATCTGAAGTATAAGGAATAGTAATTCCTTCAAGTTCCATTAATTTTGTATTACCAGCAAATACTGATTGACCATCAATAATAGCATGAACACCATGTCCGGCAATTTCCTGAACATCTTGAATTCTGGATGAATCGATCACTTTGTTGTAAGCCTTCTTAATGGATTGTGATATTGGATGGTTCGAGTAATCTTCCGCATATGCGGCAATCTCAAGTAATTGATCTTTAGAAACACCTTCTGTACGAAGTTCTGTTACGGCAAAAGATCCTTTTGTTAATGTGCCCGTCTTATCAAATACTACGATTTCTGTGTTGGCTAGTATTTCCAAGTAATTGCTTCCCTTTACCAAGACACCACTCTTAGAGGCACCACCGATACCGCCAAAAAAGCTGAGTGGAATTGAAATAACTAATGCACACGGGCAGGAAATAACCAAAAATGTTAATGCACGATATATCCATGCCATAAATGGCTGACCGGTTATTAAGGGAGGTAAGATTGCTAAAGCAAGAGCACCAATAACAACAGCAGGTGTATAATACTTCGCAAATCTTGTTATAAAGTTCTCCGTTTTAGCTTTTTTATCACTGGCATTTTCCACTAAGTCAAGTATTTTGGATACGGTTGATTCTCCAAATTCTTTTGTGGTTCTGATATGCAGAATACCAGTTTGATTGATGCAACCGCTGATAACATCCATTCCGGCTTCTACGTCACGTGGCATAGATTCACCTGTAAGAGCAGAAGTGTCTAAAGTAGATGTTCCTTTAAGTATTGTTCCGTCTAAAGGAATTCTCTCGCCAGGTCGGACGATGATAATGTCGCCTACTTTGACCTCTTCTGGGTCCACTTGTTGCAGCTCTCCGTTTCGCTCTACATTTGCATAGTCAGGTCTTATATCCATAAGATTTGTAATAGATTTTCGGGATTTACTTACGGCATAGGATTGAAACCATTCACCAATTTGATAAAATAGCATAACCGCAACACCTTCTGAGTATTCTCCGAGAACAAGAGCGCCGACAGTTGCAATCGTCATTAAAAAGTTTTCATCAAAAATCTGTCCATGTGTAATATTTGTAATGGCTTTCCATACTATATCCCAACCAATAACGGCATAGCATAACAAATATAGTGTTAATTGAGGAATTCCTTCAAGTGGAAGAAATATGCCTGCAATATATATGACAGCCGCAATGATAATTCGGGTAAGTAATTTTTTTTGCCGTTTAGTCATTCATTTCCACTCCTTTCAATAAAAAATATCAGCTATGATTTAGTCTGACGTTCATTTTCATACCATAGCTCATTTGCCGTTTTTTCCCAATTTTCAGCATAAAGTTTGCATTTATCACATAGATGATCTACAGACTCAGGAGATTGCAGGTCAGTTGATTCTGCGCCTGACTGTTTAACCATTTTTCGTAGATATTCAGGATTTTCCAACATAGGGCATGGCCGGAGCATATTTTGGTTAAATGGCTGACCATTGTGATATGCCATAAATAGAGGACTTTTCAAGGCATCTAATAAGCTGCATTCATGAATATTTACATTTGAATAGTGAATGAATACGCAAGGTTCCACATCTCCTGCAGCGTTAATATGGAGATATCTTCGTCCACCTGCAATACATCCACCTACATATTCAGCATCATTCTGAAAATCCATACTGAATATAGGTTTAGTTTCTCTAAAACGCCGAATACGCTCATAAATAAGTTTTCGCTGTTCCGGTGTTGGCAGAAGTGCAGGTACTGCATCATTACCAACTGGCATGTAATGGAAAAACCATACAAACATTGCGCCTGCATCAATCAGCATATCAAAAAAGGCTTCGCTGGTAATATCTTGGTAGTTTGCACTGGTATAACAAGTTGAGATTCCAAAAGGTAAATTATGCTTTTTCAGCAATTTCATAGCATTTTGTACTTTGGTGAATACACCTTTACCTCTTCGGCCATCGTTGGCCCCCTCAAATCCTTCTAAGCTAATTGCCGGAACAAAGTTTTTTACCCTGATCATTTCTTTACAGAATTCTTCATCAATCAAAGTTCCGTTTGTGAACGAGAGAAATTCGCAATCTGGATGGCGTTCGCATAATGTTATTAAATCTTTTTTGCGAACCATAGGTTCACCGCCGGTATATATATACATATATGTACCGAGTTCCTTACCTTGCTGAATGATATTATCAATAGTGTCTAGGCTAAGGCTGAGCTTATGACCGTACTCTGCAGCCCAACATCCGGTACAATGCAGATTGCACGCAGATGTTGGGTCTAAGAGAATTGCCCACGGTACATTACAATTTTCACGCTGGGCAATTTCCTCCTGTATGGCGCTACCTTTTAAAGCTGAATTCATGATGAAATTCCGAAAGAAAGTTTTTCTGACGCCTTCATCCAACTGGTAAGTTTTTAAAATAAGTTGGTACCAATTGTTTTTTTCCGTTATTGCTTTACGAAACGCTGCTCTTTGACTCTCATACCACCCATCCGGCACTACTTTATCAATGAGATCCATAGCTTTTGGAATATTAATTTCAGGGTCTTTCTCCAAATAATGCAGTGTGGATGTCAAAGCGGTATTGAAAGCTGCATTTTTTACTGTATTTATAATGTTCATTTGTTTGTTCTCCATTGAACCGATTTACAATTTAACTGTTACGTCCGGTTCGATTTTCTTGATAAGATTTTTGGCTTCTGCAAAAATGGCATCGAATTTATCATCGGGAGCTTCGAGATCCATTTTCTGTTTGATGAAGCTTACAGATACATTAGTTACTCCGTCAATTTTTTTTACAGCATTTTCAATTTTGGTTGCGCAGTGTCCGCAATCCAGGTCAATAAGTTTAATGGTCTTTTTCATTATAAAGATCCCCTTTCTAAATATATTTTTTTTGGTTAGACTAATGAATGATTAAACGATTGTTTAATCGTTCATGTGATTAGTATATGAATGATTTTTTTAGTAGTCAATAGTTTTGGAGCGGATACATCCTTTTGGAGCCAAAAACCTACGGAATGGATTGAAAAAAATGGGAAATTCCTTTTGGAGTCAAAAACCTACTTTGTGGAGCGGACAAAATAAGAAAGATACAGGTATAATATGAATCGGTCATGAGAATGGCCGGGTGTACACTATTATTTTTCGCAAGAGGTTTTTAGCATTTTCCCCAATGCTTTGGACCTCATTATTTATAAATTATGAGTACCCTACAGGGGAGGGGGGCAATATATTGAGAAAGAAGGGATAAAGTTGCAAAAGGAACAGTTCGATATAACAGGCATGACTTGTTCGGCCTGCTCTGCCCGTGTTGAAAAGAGTGTTTCAAAACTTCCGGGTATACAGGAGGTTGCAGTAAACTTGTTAAAAAACAGTATGGTTGCCTCTTATGATGAAACCGTTTTAAGTGCGGATGAAATCGTAAAAGCTGTGGAGAAGGCAGGATATGGGGCTTTTCCGCAGGCGTCAGGTAAATCTAAGAAGACTGAAAAAAATGTCGGAGATGACACAGCAAAAATTGAATATCAAAAAATGAAAAAACGTTTAGTTATTTCATTGGTGTTTGGAGGTTTACTTTTCTACATTTCAATGGGACATATGATGGGGTGGCCTTTGCCCCCAATCCTTACAGGAATGAAAAATGCAATGATTTTTGCTTTTACTCAGTTTTTGTTACTGCTTCCAATTGTATATGTGAATTTCCGATATTATAAAGTCGGTTTTAAAACGTTATTCCAAGGAGCACCTAATATGGATTCACTTATTGCTATAGGGTCCAGTGCTGCAATTGTATATGGAATATATGCCATATATAAGATCGGATATGGATTCGGGCATAGTGATATGCAAATGGTACATAACTTTATGATGGATTTGTACTTTGAGTCTGCAGGAATGATTCTAGCACTCATTACTCTTGGGAAGTTTTTTGAAGCACGTGCAAAAGGAAAGACTTCGGATGCGATAACAAAACTAATGAATTTGGCGCCTAAGACAGCTACAATTCTTAGAAATGGTATTGAATTGCAAATACCAGTAGAAGAAGTAAATCAAGGCGATATATTAATTGTTAAAAGTGGAGAGGCGATTCCGGTTGATGGTGAAATAATCGAGGGAACGGCTTCAATTGACGAATCAGCATTGACAGGAGAGAGTATTCCAGTAGAAAAACACGTAGATGATAAAGTAATTGGCGCTACTATTAACAAAGCGGGCTATTTCAAAATGAAAGCCACTAAAGTTGGGGATGATACGACTTTAGCACAGATTGTAAAGCTTGTTGATGAAGCGACAAGTTCCAAAGCTCCAATTGCAAAAATGGCTGACAAAGTAAGTGGAATTTTTGTGCCGGTTGTGATTACAATAGCGTTATTGGCAGTAGTAGTATGGCTGATAGCCGGACAAAGTTTTGAATTTGCTTTATCTATTGGAATTTCTGTTTTAGTTATTTCGTGCCCTTGCGCATTAGGACTTGCAACTCCTACTGCAATCATGGTGGGAACAGGTAAAGGCGCGACAAATGGAATTTTGCTGAAATCTGCAGAAGCACTTGAAACGGCACATAGTGTGGATACGGTTGTACTTGATAAAACAGGAACAATTACTCAGGGAAAGCCTACCGTAACAAATATTATCTGTTCAAATGGAGTAACAGAGAGAGAGTTAATCCAAATAGCAGCATCTTTGGAAAAGCTTTCAGAACATCCGTTGGCAGATGCGATTGTTGCAGAAGCTGACAAAAGAAATTTAAATTATCTGGGTGTAAGTGAGTTTAAACAGATTCCAGGACAGGGAATTACCGGAATTATTAATGGCTCGATTTGTCTTGCAGGCAATACACGGTTACTTGGTGCTAGTCATGTTGCTGGTGGTGCGCTTCAAAAAATTGGCGGAGAAATGGCCGAGCAGGGAATGACACCGTTATTTTTTGCGAAAGATCAAGAGTTGATTGGCATTATCGGTGTAGCCGATGTGGTTAAGCCCACAAGCCGACAGGCGATTGAAGAACTTAGAAATATGGGAATTGAGACTGTGATGTTGACCGGTGATAATACAAAAACAGCAACAGCAATTCAAAAGCAGGTAGGAGTAGACCGAATAGTTGCAGAAGTATTGCCTCAAGATAAGGAACGCGAAGTGCGTCAATTACAAGGCTCCGGAAAAAAAGTGGCAATGGTAGGAGATGGCATTAATGATGCACCTGCATTGGCAAGAGCGGACATTGGAATTGCAATTGGCGCAGGTACAGATGTTGCGATTGAATCGGCTGATATCGTGTTGATGAAAAGTGACCTTTTGGATGTTGTAACCGCCATTCAATTAAGTAAATCGGTAATCCGAAATATTAAACAAAATTTATTTTGGGCGTTCTTTTATAACACGATTGGAATTCCGATTGCAGCAGGATTGTTTTATTCAGGTTTTGGCTTGAAATTAAACCCTATGATCGGAGCATTTGCAATGAGCTTTAGTTCTGTTTTTGTTGTGACTAATGCATTAAGGTTAAGATTTTTTAAATCAAAACATATGACAGATACTGATTTATAAAGAAAAGGAGAAAAAATAAAATGAAAAAAACGATTAATATTGAAGGAATGGTATGTGGAAATTGTGTGATGCATGTTAAAAATGCGCTTATGGCTGTGAGCGGTGTAACAAATGTTGATGTGAGCCTTGAAAAAAAGACGGCAGAAGTTACGTTGGGAGTTGAAGTATCTGATGTAATTTTATCTGATGCAGTTGAAGAGGCTGGATATGAAGTAAAAAAAATACAGTGATAGTTGATTAAGTATAAAAATAGGTATATTTCAGGTATCTATGAAACATTTCCTGCTGTACGTAAGGAGGAATTATAAAGTGAAGGCTAAAAAAACGGATGTATCTCATAAACTGAAGGTTGCCCGTGGACAATTAGACGGCATATTAAAAATGGTTGATGAAAATAGATATTGTGTAGATATATCTAATCAGCTATTGGCTACGCAAGCGCTATTAAAAAGCGCAAATCAAGAAATTATGCAGGCACATATACGGAGTTGTGTTGCAGAAGCATTACAGACAGACAAGCCAAATCCTAAATTGGAAGAAGCATTAAGTTTATTGGAAAAAATGTCTAATTAGCATAAGGCTGAATGAACTCCAGGAAGCTTTTGGTCTCATAGGAAAAATTTGTCTACATTATGATGAGCATATTTTTCCTATGAGAGAAAAGTGTGCCTGGGGAAACGGTCATCATGGAAGCAGAATATGATTGTAAAACGAGCTGTTTATGAATTATTGAAAAAGATTTGATATTGGCTTGTTTGCTTGAACATAGATAGTATTGTATGAAACTAGAAAAAGAAGTTAATAGAACCATATCCAAACGAAATGGTTAAAAAGTTAGGAGAATATAAATATGCTAAAGTTAGAGCGATTATCCTTTGATGTGAAGGAGGAAAAAGGTACAAAGAAAATTTTGAGTAATATTAATCTTACGGTAGATGATGGAAAGTTTGTAGTAGTTACTGGGCCAAATGGAGGAGGTAAATCTACATTGGCAAAGCTGATTGCAGGTATTGAGAGTCCGGCATCCGGCTCTATTTTTATGGAAGGGCATGATATTACCGACATGAGTATTTCAGAACGTGCTAAAAATGGAATTAGTTTTGCATTCCAACAACCCGTCAGGTTCAAAGGGATTCGAGTGTTGGATTTGCTCCGAATGGCTTCTGGCAGAAACTTGTCATTTGGAGATGCCTGCGAATATTTATCTGAAGTAGGGTTATGTGCAAAGGATTATATACATCGTGAGTTAAATGCGAGTCTTTCAGGAGGAGAATTAAAACGGATTGAAATTGCCATGGTACTTGCCAGAGGAACCAAGCTCTCTATTTTTGATGAACCAGAGGCAGGAATTGATTTGTGGAGTTTTCAAAACTTAATCCAGGTATTTGAACGAATGCGTGAGAGGAATAAAGGAAGAATAATTATTATAATTTCCCATCAGGAGAGAATTTTAAAAATTGCTGATGATATCGTAGTCATTTCAGAAGGAAAAATTATCAGAAAAGGAAGCAGGGATGAGGTTCTACCAGAACTTTTAGGGACTGTTTCTGCGGTGGATATGTGTAAAAAGTTTTATGAAGGAGGCAGGAGATAATGGATAAGATTCAGAAGAGATTATTAGAAGAGGTTGCAGATCTTCATGAAATTCCTGCGGGAGCTTATAATATCCGTGCCAATGGTCAAATGACAGCAAGAAATACAACAGCCAGTATTAATATTGTTTCCAAAGAAGGAAAGAGTGGAATTGATATAAGAATTAAGCCGGGAACCAAGAAGGAAAGTGTACATATTCCCGTAATACTAAGCAAAAGTGGCTTTAAGGAAGTGGTCTATAATGACTTTTATATTGGTAACGATTGTGATGTGGTAATTGTTGCCGGATGTGGCATTCATAACAGTGGTGCGTTAGATTCCCAACACGATGGAATTCATCGCTTTTTTGTGGGAAGGAATGCTAAAGTTAAATACGTAGAAAAACATTATGGAACTGGGGAGGGATATGGAAAGCGTATTCTGAATCCTGTTACAGAGGTATATCAGGAAGAAGGAAGCTATGTGGAGATGGAAATGGTACAGATTAAAGGAGTGGATTCTACGATTCGTACTTCAAAAGCAGTGCTTTCGAAAGGTGCAAAGCTGGTAATTAAGGAACGGCTTATGACACATGGAAAACAGAAAGCAACCAGTATTTATGAAGTGGAATTAAAAGGGGAATTTTCCAATGCTGATGTCATTTCCCGTTCTGTTGCTAAAGATTATTCTAATCAGAGCTTCGAGGCCAATATTATAGGTGCGAATATATGTAACGGACATGCAGAATGTGATGCAATCATTATGGATCAAGCAAGGGTACTTTCTATCCCGAAATTGGATGCTAGGCATATGGATGCAATGCTTATTCATGAAGCAGCAATTGGCAAAATCGCCGGTGAGCAGTTAATAAAACTCATGACTTTGGGATTAACGGAAAAAGAGGCGGAAGAATGCATTGTAAACGGATTCTTGAAATAGATCCGATTGACAGGAAATGAATGTTTTGGGAAGTAGGGACGGCAGCGCGTTTTATATAGAACAAACAAATGATTTCTAAATGGAGCTGAAACCCTGCTAAACAGAGCGGACAAAACGCGATATGATTCGCTATAATAAAAATGGTTAGACTAAGCTAATTTATTTTTTGGAGGAATCAACAATGGAAAAAGCAATTGATACAAGAACAAAGTTATTGACCAAAAATCCATTTTCTCTCATGTTAGAATTAAGCATACCAGCAATCTTAGGTATGGTTGTTGTCGGGCTTTATAATATGATGGATTCAATTTTTATAGGACAGATGGTAGGGGCGGCTCAGATGGGCGCCGTATCGGTGTCTTATCCTTTTACACTCATCAATGCGGGTTCTGCGGCAATGTTAGGAGTTGGATCTGCTTCTGTGTTATCCAGGGCGATTGGAAAGAAAGATGAAGGGACAATCAAAAAGATTATGGGAAATCTGGTAGCAATGGTTATTTTGCTGTCTGTTATTTATACAATAATAGGTATGGTGTTTACCAGACAACTTCTTTCTTTGGCTGGAGCTAGTGATAACATTTTAAATTATGCGGAAAAATACTTGCGTATTGTCTTTGCAGGTTCCTTATTTGTAAACTTCTTTCAGAGTGCTAACATGGTCATTCGTGGAGAAGGGCAGCTTAAAAAGGCAATGAGTATTATTGCCAGCGGTGCCATTTTAAATATTATCCTTGATCCAATATTTATTACTATTTTGAAACCTTATGGTATGGGAATTGAAGCGGCAGCTTTTGCAACAATTCTTTCTCAATTTGTTCAGGCAGTTATTACGCTTTGGTATTTCAGGAAAAAAAGTCCAAATGTAAAGATTGGACGTATCCGTATTGATGGAGAGCTGCTTCCGCAGGTTCTTTCTGTAGGTGTATCGGCGCTGCTGATGCAGATTTTGACTTTGGTACAGCAGACGGTTATTTATCGAGTTGCAGCTAATTATGGTGGAGAAACTTCACAAATTCTTTTGGGTGCAGCACTTCGGTTCTGGAATTTCTCCTTTGTTCCACTTTGGGGAATTAGCCAAGGTTTTCAGCCGGCGGCAGGCACGAATTACGGTGCAAAGGATTATGACAGGGTAAAGACACTGACAAAGGTTTTTGTAATTGCTGCGACAGTATTATCTTTGATATTCTACATTCCGGCGGAACTGTTCCCGGCCAAAGTATTGTCCATGTTTATTACAACACCGGGCGTAGCAGCTTCGGGTGCTACAAATTTCCGTATTATGTTCAGTACATATGTTTTGCAGGGAAGTTTCATGATCGCTGTGACACTGTTCCAGTCTCTGGGTAAGGCGAATAAGGCGACATGGCTGGTTCTGTTCCGTCAGATTATTCTGTTTATTCCGCTTTGTGTGCTTCTGCCGATGATTGGTGGTATGGGAATTCGTGGTGTCTGGTTGGCAATTGCCTTGACGGATGCAATCCTTGTAGTGATTACTATTTCCATGATGATCTCTGAGTTTCGTAAAATGCCGTCAACTGTAATGGCAAAACGATAGGAGGGAAGTATATGTATCTTTGTGATGGGAAGATAGATAACAATTATAAAGTTACTGATATTGAATTGCCTACCAATATAGGAAAGCGCCTTGAAGCATTAGGAATGACCTGTGGTACTCCTGTCACTGTCTTAAATAGCAAAAACCATGGTGTCCTGATTGTAAAAGTTCGAGGAACGCGTTTCGCCCTTGGGCGCAATATCACAAAAAAAGTATTAGTGGGGTAAATTTCGATGAGTGAGAATTTGACAATAGGCTTCATCGGAAATCCAAACTGTGGGAAAACTACACTTTTCAATGCATATACCGGTGCAAATTTAAAAGTAGCAAATTGGCCAGGTGTTACCGTTGAAAAGGTGGAGGGAGCAATCAAGGATCATGACTTAAATATCCGCTTGGTTGATCTCCCCGGTACATACAGCCTGACTTCTTACACTATGGAGGAACAGGTGTCTCGACAGTTCATACTAAGTGATGAAGTCGATGTGATTATTGACGTTGCGGATGCTTCAGCATTGGAACGGAATCTATACTTAACTTTACAACTTTTGGAGTTGGGGAAGCCAGTTGTGTTGGCACTGAACATGATGGATATTGTGGAAAAACGTGGTATGGAGATTGATACGCACAGGCTGCCGGAATTGTTAGGTATCCCTGTGATTCCGGTTTCTGCCAGAAAGCGGACAGGGTTGGATGTGTTACTTCATGCTGCGGCACATCATAAAGACTGTAAAGACCCTGAATGCTTGATTCATCATCATAAATATATATCAAAACACAGACATAACCATCATGCAGAATATGCAATGGTATACAGTGATAACATTGAAGATAAGATTGACCTTATCATTGAGGAACTGAAACGGAAATATCCAGATTTAACCAATTATCGTTGGCACGCAATCAAGCTGTTGGAGCAGGATCAGGAGATTACGAAACGCTATTCCGTCAATCTTCCAACAGTGATTGATCGTAATTATGAATCGGATATCATTAACGAGAAGTATGATTTCATTCAGGAGATTATAAAAGAAGTACTGGTTAATAAAGATCGGCAGGACGCTCTGACGGAGAAAGCAGACAGGGCACTGACGCACCGAGTTTGGGGCATCCCGATTTTCCTTGGCATTATGGCAGTAGTATTCTTCTTGACTTTTACTATTGGGGACTGGATTAAGGGATATTTAGAGGTAGGAATTGAAAGTTTTTCTGCCTTGGTTAGTGATATGCTGGTCGCTACAGGAGTGAATGAAGTGCTATGTTCTCTGATTGTGGACGGAATCATTGCTGGGGTGGGAGGCATTTTGACTTTCCTGCCGAATATCTTCATTCTTTTTTTAGCTCTAGCTTTTCTGGAAGATAGCGGATATATGGCTCGTGTTGCTTATGTCATGGAAGGAATCATGAGTAAACTCGGACTATCTGGTAGAGCTTTCATACCTATGATTTTAGGGTTTGGGTGTACGGTTCCCGCAATTATGGCTTCCAGAACTTTAGAGAATAAGCATGATCGCTTTAAAGTAATGCTGATTACTCCGTTTATGAGCTGTAGCGCACGTTTACCAATTTATATACTGTTTGCGGAAATGTTCTTTAAAGAACGTGCAATGATAGTTGCATACTCCATGTATCTGATTGGCCTGGTGGTTGCTATTCTGGTAGCAGCAGTCATTCATCTGATTGACAAGAGAAAATCAGAAAATTACCTGTTGATTGAATTACCGGAATATAAAATCCCTAGTTCCCGAACCGTGGCAATATACGTATGGGAAAAAGTAAAAGATTATCTTACAAAAGCGGGTACTACGATTTTTGTTGCGTCTATTGCTATGTGGATACTCTTGAACTTTGGACCACATGGTTACACAACGGAAATGGTTGACAGTTTTGGAGCTGTTCTTGGACATTGGCTAGTACCTTTCTTTGAACCGATTGGGCTTGGTTACTGGCAGATTGCAGTGGCTTTAATCGCAGGTATTTCTGCAAAAGAAGTTGTGGTATCCAGTTGTGCAGTTTTATTTGGTATTCCCAATATTACTTCAGAAGCTGGTATGAACACTTTGGTAGGGATTCTCGGTACCGCAGGCTTCGGGCAGTTAAATGCATTCTGCTTGATGATTTTTTGTCTGCTCTATATACCATGTGCAGCAGCAATGGCAACAATCAAGAGAGAAGCAAGAAGTTGGAAGTGGATGTGTTTTTCAGCAGTATTTCAGCTTGCTGTTGCATGGGGAATGACTTTTATTATTTATCATATTGGGAGGATTGTATAGTATGAAAGGTGGGAAGAAAATGGTCACTATTATTTTAGCAGTCGCAATTTTGGCATATGCTGGATGGGCGATTTATGAAATCAGGATGAAAAAGAAAAATGGCGGATGCTGTAATGGAAGTTGTGGTAGTTGTGTGAGCAAAAACAACAAATGTTTGTAATATTTGATTGGTGTTAGTTGTACAAGAAATAACATGGAGTCATGTATGATTTTGAGTAGCATGATTCCATGTTAAATCTTTATGTACAAATGAATCTTTAAAGAGTAAAATGTATTTAAGAGTTAATAATTTCAAATCTGTGGGAGAATGTATGGATTCTAATATAAAAATGAAAGTGATGAAAAATGCATCCGTAATTCAAAAGGAAAATGGATTCGGACGCTTACTAAAATTTGACTGTTCCGATGGCTTGGGATTGATGACAGTATATAATGTATTTCCGGGAATAGAGTTGATTTATAATGAGTTTGAAACCACAGAGTTTAGCTGGAAGAATAATACATCAGGGAATGTTATGGAGATAAATCATTGCCGTGAGGGTAGGGAAGGATCTCAACTTAAAAATGGAGCTTATTTGTATTTAGGTGAGGGTGATCTATCTATACATATGATGGAAAATTGTGCACCAGTAATGAGTTTTCCTTTAAAACACTATAGGGGCGTTTCAGTAGTTATTGATCTTGATATAATTTCTGAAAATCCACCAGATTCGTTAAAAGACACAGAGATCGATTTTATTGGCTTTAAAGAGAAGTTTTGTGGAAAGGACACAAGTTTTATTATGCCGGCCAAGGATGAGATTGAACATATTTTTTCAGAATTATATAGAGTTCCGGAAGGAATTCAAATGGCATATTTCAAGTTAAAAATACAGGAATTATTACTATTTTTGTGTATGGTTGATGTTAGATCCGAAAATCAGCGTGCTCAATATATGCCACCACAAGTGGAAGTGGTAAAGAAAATACATAAGAAACTGACTGCTAATCTTAAAGAGAGACCAACCATTGAAGAATTATCGAAAGAATATTTAATTAATACATCCACGCTTAAAGAAACTTTTAAAGGAATTTATGGTATGCCTATTGCTACCTACATGAAAACGTATAGAATAAAGCAGGCAGCAGTTCTGTTAAGACAGACACAGGATACGGTAGCAGATATAGCACAACAAGTGGGATACATAAATCAAAGTAAATTTGCTACCGCTTTTCGAGAAATAATGAAGATTTCTCCGACAGAATATCGTAGTCAATATGAAGCGAATCCCAAAACTATATTGCACGATTGATTATTTGGGATAAATAGAGTTATTGAATACCTAAATTAAGAAATATTTGGTGTAAAAAACGCAGAAAATTTCAAGAAAATGAAATTTTTCTGCGTTTTTTATTTTGATATTTAAAAAATTTTATCATTATCGACAAAAATAGAGAAACAAAATACCACAAATAAAGTATCTATAAACTCTATTATTGGTATTACTCGGAGCCTTTTTAGATAAAATAAATGTAAAGAGCGAGGAGAATGCGATGAAAAATAGAGTTAAAGAACTAAGAGATGCAAAACATCTAACGCAAACCGGATTAGCGCTGAAAGTTGGTTCTACGCAACAAACTATTAGTAAGATTGAAAGAGAGATTGGAGTTCCAAAACTGGATTTAGCGCTCATCATGGCAGATTTTTTCAACGTTACATTAGAGTATTTGTTTTGCTTGTCGGATAAAAAGCATAAATTGGAACATCAGATAGAAATAGATAAGACTATTGAGGAATTTTATGATTTTTTTGTGGACTATCAGGATTTAAATTCTGAAAACAAAGAGACTTTAAATCTGATCATGCGGAGGCTTTTGGAGGTACAAGCAAATGAGGAGGCTGAATAATGCTGCGAATAGCTATATGTGATGATGATAAAATTTTAGTTACTCAAATAGAAGAGATGCTCAATCGTTATTTGGATAAAAAGATGATTGATCGTTACATAGAAATTTTTTATGATGGAGCTTCTTTGGAAAGGATATATGAAAAAGGAGATCGCTTTGACATTATCTATTTAGATATAGAGATGTCTGGTAAAAATGGCATTGAAGCAGCAAAAAGCATCCGGAGATTAGATAGGGATGTACTTCTGATCTATGTTTCAAGTTATGAGACGTATTTTATGCAATTGTTTGAAGTTGAGCCATTTCGTTTTATTAAAAAACCAATTAAAGAGACAGAATTTGAAGAGGTTATTGATTTCGCATATGAGAGAATCATTGAGGAGGACGCATACTTTGAGTATAAATATAATAAAACGGTTGGAAAGGTTCTGATAAGAAAAATTATGTATTTTGAAAGTGCAGGAAGGATTGTTAATATACATACGGAGGAGAGCACTTATCGGTATTATGGGAAACTGGATGAGGTTGAACGACGTTTGGTCCAGAACAAGATTCCTTTTTTGCGTATTCACAAGTCGTTTTATGTGAATTTTCACTTTGTTGATAAAATTACTTTTTCAAAACTAATATTGTCGGATGGAACAGTTTTACAGATTAGTCAGGATAGACAAAATATTATTCGGAAAAGGTATTTGGATATTTTGGGGGGTACACTGAATGAGTGAGGTTAGGCTAGTCGTTGCTATTTTGGTTCCGGCCATTTTTACATTGATATTGAAAGATTTTTTTGATCTTTTCATGACGAATAGGTATGAGGGAAAAGTAAAACAGTACACTATTTGGATGCTTTATTTTTTATTAGATACAGCGATAAGTATGAATTTTAAATTTGTAGGCGTAATTAGTATGTTATATAGTTTTATTATTCTAATAATATTTTGCGCTGTATTATATCGTGAAGATATAAAGTATATTACGCTTACGGTTCTCTTTATTATATGTATTGGGGCGGCTTCGGAGTTGATAGTTGCTTTGGGGATTAGAGCATTCTTGAATTCTTCACAGCTCCAACAGTTTTCTCTTTTTGGGTCTACATGTTCAAAACTAATTATTCTGATCATAGTCAGAATAGTGAAACTATTTCGCGTGTCTGGAATAAAAAGATTGGATTATATGAATTGGCTTGCTAATGTAAGTATGACAGCAGGGAGCCTATATATTGTATATAATCTTTATCTATTAAGTCTGAATGAAACAAAACTTTTGGGTTCAACCATGTCTTCAATTATTATCCTGCTTTTAAATGTTATATGTTTTAAGATGTTTGACAAGATTGCTGCAGATGCGGAAATCAAGCGTAAAAACGATATTTATAAACAAAGTATAGATATATATAAAAGGGAAATGGAAGAGCGTGAGGAACATAATGAAAAGTTGCGCCGTTTTCGACATGATATAAAAAACCATTTAATAGCAATAGAAAAATTAGCTCTTTCTAAAGAATACGTCAGATTACGAGATTATATTCATCAACTTACTGATGAAAAAGGTGTTCTGCAGGTAACCACTATAAGTGGAAATGCACTTATTGATGGACTATTGGCAGATAAATTTGATGTTGCGCGTAAATATGAAATTGCTGTTGAATATCATATTGAAATTCCGACGAAACTTCCATTTGATGATGCCGACTTATGTATTATAGTTGGAAATGCATTAGATAATGCAATTGATGGGACAAAAGATATTGAAGGAGCTAAGAAGATTGAAATAAGTATGGGAGTTAAACAAGGAAATTTTTTATTAAAGGTAAAAAACACTTTTAATCCAGAATTAATTAAATTCGACAACAATGGTAAACGCTTGCGTACAAGCAAAACAGATAAAAGTAACCATGGGATGGGAATTGGTCTCATTGAAGAAACTGCGCTGAAATATAATGGATTAATGGAAATAACTATGAATGAAAATATTTTTTGCCTGTCCGTCTTACTCTACCAGAACTGATTTTTTACGAGTTGCTCAGGATTTTTTACGAGTATCCTCCATTTTCCTTTTTTTGTAGTATAATCCGTACTGTAAAAAATACATTTTTGGAGGTTGTGTTATGTTAAAAAAAACAGTTGCAGGTTATTTGGAAAATGTTGCAGATTTTACCGTAGACGTATTAAACGAAGGAATATGTTTCTTCCTGTTTCATCAGCCGCCATTTCCGGAAAATGCTCGTAAGATGAAAGAACATAAAGAAGAGGAAGAGAATGGAAAAAATAGCCGATTTACTAACTAAGTTTATGATTAGCGAGAGCAGTAGTGAAAATCTAGATTATGAAGTATGTAAATTTGGATTACTTATGGCTATTGAAGTGGCGATTAACACTGTTATTGCGTTATGTATATCGTTCTTGCTTGGAATGTTTAGATATGGAATTCTGTTTTTGACTTTTTTTTCATTGCTAAGAGCATTTGCAGGTGGAGTGCATTTGGAAAGATTTTGGAGTTGTACAGTGTTATCCGGTATGGTTTTGAGTATGGTTTTACTTATCGCAAAATATGCTGTTATACCGTCTATTTTTTCATTTGCTTTATGTGTTGTTATGGGAATTCTAATTTTTATTGTTGGCCCCATAGATGATAAAAATAGAAGGATATCCAGTGATGAGCGTTGCATATTTTATCGAAGGCTTGTATATGTGCTTCTATTTCTTGTTTTCACTTCTGCTTTGGGTGTTATATTGGATGCTAACCGTTTGGCTTTTATTGTATCCCTTACGATGGGGGTATTTCATATAGTACAAATTATCGGCAAAAATAAAAATATGAAATTATTGGAGCAATAGCAGGAGGTATTTCAGTGATTAATATAGCTGTTTGTGATGATGATCTAGAGATAACTAAGAGTATTAATAAACTGCTTATGAAATACCAGGATGAAAGAGATTTAGATTTTACCGTTGATCTTTTTAATGATGGAAGTGGCTTAAAGAGCAGTATACTAAAGGGTAAAAAATATGATCTGATTTATTTAGATATTGAAATGAGGCAGATGAATGGAATTGCTACTGCAAAATATATCAGAAGTATTGATACTACGGTACTGCTCATTTATGTGTCAAATTATGATAATTATTTGAAAGAATTGTTCGAAGTTGAACCTTTTAGATTTATGTCGAAGCCAATTAATGATAAACGGTTTTATATGTTTCTTGACTTGGCGATAGACCGAATAAGGAGTGCAAATGGCATTTACTGTTTCAGATTTAATAAGGACATTTTGACAGTTATACTTAGAGATGTTATTTATTTTGAAAGCTGTGGAAGTAGAGTACATATTGTATTAAAAGGTAAACTGTACAAGTTTTATAAAAAACTAGATGATGTCGAAAAAGAAATTTCAGTCAATTATAGTATTCCGTTTATTAGAATTCATAAATCGTATTTGGTCAATTTTCAACAAATTAGAAAGGTTGGATATACAGAGGTTGAAACAAAAGATGGAAGAATTTTAAATATTAGTGATACATATAAAAAAGATGTTCGAGCAAGATATAGTAAACTACTTTGGGATGGTGATGTATAATGGCAGGCATAAATATTTTGATTCAAATATTCACTTCTTTCATGTCTTGTTTGATAATCAAATCTTTTTTGGATGCTTTGTTTATAAGGAGGACAATTAAAAATAAAACAATTTTTTTGTGGATATTTTATTTTTTGTTAAGCTTGTATTGTGAAAATAATAATAATATTACACTGCCTAAATTATTTCTGAGTGCAGCGGGTGTACTGGTAATTTGCTTAATAGCCTATGACGGGAAGCTGCATAAAAAAATAGCTATGGTATTTCTGTATCACTTTATATGGATTGCAATAGAAATGCTTTTGGGATATACAATTATGAGTATTGTTAAAGGAAATGATTATGCAAATTTTGAATTGCTTTGTTCTATAATTTGCAAAATTATAATGTTAGCACTCGTAAAAATAATTCCATTAGTTATTGATCCAAGTATAGAATGTGATATGCCAAGCAAGTATTGCTTTATGCTTACAGTTTTGCCGGTAATAAGCACTGTTGTTGTATATAATATATTTCTTATAACGAGTAGAATTGATAGACTGGAATTGATTGCTTTTTCGACGGTTTCTTCTACTTTAATCCTTGCGTTGAACCTATTGGTTTATGATATATATATAAAGCTATTGGAACAAACAGAAATAAGAAGAGAAAATGCAATATACGAAAAACAAATTTCCTTATTTCAGGAGCAAATATATGTAAAAGAAACTGCCATGTTAAATGATAAAATGGTTAGAGATAAATTTTATCATCAGCTTTCTTTCATAAAAGAATTGGTTTATCAAAGAGAACTTTCTCAATTAAATGAGTTTATTGATGGTATTATGCAGAACAAAAAAATAGAAAAGGATGGACCTGCCAATTCTGGGAATGTTTTGCTTGATTACATTGTAAATAATAAATGCGAAATTGCTGTAAAACAAGGCATTGAGTGTACTGTAAAAATTGAAGTTCCTTATAAATTTCCTTTCTCGGATGGTGATATCTTTATTATTCTTGGAAACGCTTTAGATAATGCAATTGAGGGAGCTTTGAAGTGTGTATCTAGGCGATATATTCATATTAAGATTATTTATCGAAAAGAAAATCTATTTATAAAAATATCAAATTCATTTGATGGGAAGGTAAAAAAAGACAGGCATGGTCATCTGATAAGTATGAAATCCGATTTGACTCGGTATGGATTGGGGTTAGCTTTAATTGAAAAATCAGTGAATAAATACAATGGTTTATTGAACTTTGATATAGATGAGGAAAACTTTACGCTAACAGTTTTGTTATATTCATAAAATGTATATGGGGGTATTGTAAATCTATGAAAATATTGCTCATAAGTGAAAGTAGTACGGAAGACGATATTTATCGCATGATAGATCAGATTATAAAAATAGATAAAATTATTGAAACCCATGATATTAGTGAAGAACTGTCATATATAACGGATATTCGATATGATATTATAATTATAAATTATGATAAAGTGCGAATCCGACATGGGGATTTTAAGATGATTTTTGATATACGCTGTAAGACTCAGGCTCCATTGTTGGTTATTCTGGAAGGATGTGAAATACGAGATAAACTGCATGTACTGAATATGAAAGCAGATGATTACATTGAAAAACCAATAAACATAGATGAGTTGGAAGAAAAGATGTTACAGCTACTACATAAATTGTCATAAAACATACGATTTAGAATGTGAATTGAATCGATTAAATTATATAAACGTATTACTAAAGAGCTAAAGAAGGAGTAAGCTCCTTCTTTTTTTATGGATTTTATGCTTATGTGCTGATGATAGTTTTTGGTGTAGTGTAACGATAAAAGTAAAACTATGACGAAATATATATGTCAGAAAATAGTATAAAATCTGAACGGGAAATAAATAAAAAAAATGTCACCAGTGGTCACTATGCAGATGTATTTTTGATCTATATAATAAAGCACACCAGGAGGTAATGAGATGTACATTGGAGAACGCGATATAGGCGAGACAATTAGAATATTGCGTACTGAACGTGGAATATCCCGGGAAGAACTGGCAGAAAGAGTATGAATCAGCCGTTCACATCTGAATAAGATCGAAGCGGATATTAAACGGCCGAGCATCATTACATATCAAAAGATCATGGATGTCCTTGATGCGGACATATCCATAAATGATGAAGCAACTGCCAATGTAGCCCCGGAGAATGAGGCGGATTTGATGAATGCAGTAGAGGAGCTGACAAAGGAAAAGACCATTATAATGATTGCCCACAGATTAAAGACTGTGCGTAAGGCAGACCAGATTCTTGTAATCGAAAAAGGAAGAATTGCAGAGCAGGGAACCCATGATGTACTGCTTCAGAAAAATGGTATCTACAGCAGCTTCATTTGCAGCAGGAAAGAAGCGGTTAGCTGGAAGGTGCAAAAGCATAGCTGATAGTGTTAAATGACTTATTAAAAAACTGGGTAAAAAGCGCAGATGAACCTTTTCTTTTTCGGGTAATTTTTAGATATTTTGATTGATAAAAGTAAAGTATGTGTAAAAAGGTAAATCCGTCGTGGAAAAGATAAGGTATGGAATGGTAAGCATTTGATTTATTTATATAAATCTGATGTGCAGAGAGGAAAACAATTACATATTGCCTACATGTAAAGGCGGTAAATTACTTAACACCTAAGACGCAGTGGAATGACCGATAGAGAGTATTCTATGGGTTTTCCTTTGCGTCTTTTCTCATGGAAATCTTTTTATGGTCATTCTCCGGAAAGGAATGATTATGGAAAGAAGAAAAATTGAAATTGGAGAGAGATTAAGACGTGAGAGGGAGAAGGCAGGGTATTCGCAGGAGGCATTTACAGAAATATTAGATTGCTGTGCGGTTACAATCAGTCGTTGTTGGTAAAAGAAACGGAACTGTCCAAAAGTGTAAGAAACAAGACGATTCCTTATTCCTAAGCTGCTGAGATAAAAACTCTGACAAAGACGATAGCAACCATGAAAAAGACATGGATGCTGCTTTATGAACAGTACACAGACGATAAATTATCCAGAGAGGATTTTTTGTTGAAAAGAAGAAGTACGATGAAGAAACAGCCCGACTGGAGAAAAGGTTAAAAGAACTTCAAAGCAGGCAGAGCATTCAGTAAGAGAATGACCAGCAGGCAGAAAAGAATATCAGCCAGTTACGATGCTTTGCTGATCAGATGGAGCTTATAGAGGAAATAAAGGAGAAGCTGATTGACAAAATGAAAGTTTATTCTGATAATAGAATAGAAATATGCTGGAAGTTTGAAAGCGTTTTTTTCGACACAAAGACAATGCACAAGTAGAATATGAATGACAGAAAAACATCGTACACTAGAAAAACTTATGGAAAAAACATAAGAAAACGCTGGAAGAAAAAGCAGCTGTTGCGAAACAAAAGAAGCAGCAGAGGCGAGCAAGACAGAAAAAAGAAACAAGAGATAATCTGGCTAAAGAAGAAATCTTGCAAGATGACAGATTTTTCTTTATTGCCGGTCATACCTCCTGAGGTGCACCGTATGGTGTCAGCTGGGAGGAAATGGGCTGAAACCTTGGGATGATTTGGAAGAGAATAATTGGGTTGTCAGTGCAATTTCATTTATCTCTTGTGACAGAAACAGATTCCCGTTTTGCCTGAAGTAAGTCAGAACTGATCTCAGGAGCATCGAGCAGTGCAGTGAAATTTTGCTGAATGATCTCTAGGGTTTTCTGCTTTTTCTGCAATTCCTGTTTTTCCCGGACAGTAGCATCCTGTTCAGATTCAAGATTTTCAATCCGCTTCTGGATTTTGTCAGAGCTTGGGATTTTGGTAACGCCGAGATCCTGAAGCTCTTTTTTTAGTGAATCGTGGAGCTGATATTCTGCCTGATGCTTGGTACGGTAATCTTTTGGATTTTTAGCAGATTTGCAATCCTCAATCACTTTTCGGCAGAGCCGGTAAGAATCGCAGTGTTTCTGAATGACTTTCTGCGTGTTCAGATCACTGTTGATTTGTGCTATTTTTTGGTCGGCAACTTTCACAGAAACTTCAATGTCAGATACATGCTGCTTGAAATCCTCATAATTCAACAGGTTGTTTTCGGAAAGATAGTTAAAGGTGCGGGCTGCCTCTTTCAGATTATTGAGCTTTGCCCATCGTTCAAATCCTTCTCGATTGCCGGTCGTAACATAAGTGGAAATATTGATATACAGGCGAGCTTCTCTGGACAGATGCTTTGGAGTTTTCACTTTGCTACGATTTTTAGCCAAGCGGATACGAACATTTTCTTCCGAATAATAGCTTCCGAGAGATTTCATATAAGTGAAGTTTTTCTGCTCCGGTGCACGGAAGGATAGATGCTTTCCTTGGCGGACTTCGTATCCGGCTAACTGCATTTTTTGTAGAAATTCCTCATAGTTGATGGAAGTCCAGATTGCCTTATCAACTGCAACACGTAGTTTGGCTTTCCAACTGGTGCCACGATGATATTCCATGTTCTCTTTATAGCTTTTTCCTTTTTCTCCGGATGGCATACTGGTGGCAAGTCCATTTTCATGGCAGATACGATTACTGATTCTGCAGAGTTTATGGTAGCTCCGCTTATTAGAGACGTACTTGTGATGATCAACAAAGCTTGCAGCGTTGAAGATGATATGGTTATGAATATGATTTTTATCAACATGGGTGCTGATCACGTATTCATATTTTCCTTTCAGGACTTCGTTTGCAAATTGTTGCCCTAAGCGATGGGCAGTTTCGGCATCAACTTCTCCAGGTTTAAATGACTGGATCAGATGAAATGCCAGGTTATCACCTTTGTCCATTCCATTCTTTTTTGCCATTTCTCTTGTCATAGAAAATTCAAGATCTGCAGTTTCCGGGGAACAGCCAAAACTGGAAACTAACAGTTTTTCATCTGTTTTATCTGGATTCGTGATGTAGTCCAGAGCTTTCTTGTCTGTTACTTTAATTGGGAAGATCTTAAGATACGCCATAATTCTTTCACCATCTCTTTCAATTCTTGCATTTCTTCCGGATATAGATCTCCGGTGCTGTTTACTTTTTTCGCAATCTGATTAATATTCACACCAATCTTATGCATTTCCTCATACTGTTTCTTCAGTGGAGTAGTATCGGTGTTGACGATGTAACCGTCGATTGCCATTTTACGAAGATAAGCACCCATATTTTTTGTTTTTGATTCAATCATCTTTCTACGGATAAGCTTTTTTTCTTCCGGGGAAACACAAAATAAAATTTGCATATTTCTTTTTCTCTTTGCCATAGGCAGATTCTCCTTTCTTTGGTTCTTCGAAGTAGTGACTCCTGGGTTTTTAATTTAGGGCAGGGTTCCCTAAATTGCTCGTTTTGCGGAAGTGTATATACACTTCCTGTCCTTGCTGTTTTATCCCTCTATTAGTTAAAGTCAGGAGAACCGGGAAAATGCAAAAGAATTTGACAGGTAGTATAGGGAACAAAAATGTGGTAAGATTATGGACAGGATATCAGAAGAATCAGGAGTTGAATGGATTGTGAAGAAAGAAGAAATATTTGAATATGTGCAGAAACAGTATGGCACACTTCCGGAATATCTATGGAGTAAACTACCGGACAGTGCAGTACTCCGACATAAAAATGGAAAATGGTATGCAGTGATCATGACGGTTGAAAAATCGAAACTGGGATTAGAAGGAAGAGAGTTGGTTGATATCATTGACGTAAAGTGTGATCCGGACATGACAAATATGATTATTCAGACTTATGGATTTTTACCTGGGTATCATATGAATAAACAGCACTGGATCACGATTTTACTGGATGGTTCGGTCAGCGAAGCAAAGGTACTGGACTTTTTAGATATGAGTTATGACCTGATTGACGGAGCAGGCGGAAAAGAAGAAAATGTAAGTGGTTTACAGTGATTTTTGAGCAAAAGGAAAACCGGGGATTTTACTCCTCGGTTTTTCGGCTGTTATGCTTCAGTCTTCAACTTGAAAAATATCTTCTACAGGCACTTTCAGGTAATGGGCCAGCCGGATTGCAATCTCAAGAGAGGGATTACGTTCTCCACGTTCGATGCGGCCTATAGTCTGGCTGCAGGAACCTATGGCTTCAGCCAAATCTGCTTGAATGAGATTCCGTTCTTCACGAATATCTTTTAATGTATTATTGATTGCCATTCAATCACTTCCTTTGCTTATTGTTATCAGCAGGATCATGAACCTGCTGTTGAAATCTAATGAAATCCCGGAATTTCTGCACCTTTGCATTTCCCGATTACTTTTCCAAAAACTTTAAAAGAGTCAGATTCCAAAACCTGGATAGGACGATATTTTTGATTTAAAGAGATCAGATAAACACCATCTGGCTCATCGTGTAATTCCTTGATGTAAATATTGCCGTTGAGATAGAAGATTCCAATTTCACCATTAGCAAGAGAATCTTTTTTCTGAATCCATGCAACATCATCTGAATGATAAACTGGCTCCATACTGTCACCGGAAATCCGTACACCAAAGTCAGTCTGCTCAGGAGCAAGGTGTCCTACATCATAGGTTTCTTTTACAGAATCCTCCAGGTAATTTCCAGTACCAGCAGAAACTGGTTCCCATGTAATTTCTACAGGATGATGGAATGGGATAATTTTTGCAGACAGTGGAGAAAACTTTTTAGAAGCTTTCAAAATATCAGCAAATTCAATCAATTTATTTCTGCCTTCTTCATTCAATCCACTCATAATGTTATATGGGTTTTCTCCAAAGAAGGATTCATATATATCTTCGATATCAAGTAACTGGCAAAGTGTCAGGAAAACATGTAAAGCTGGTTCTCGTGCATTGGTCTCCCATTTGGAGATTGCTTTTGTAGTGACCTGAATACCTTCCTGAGAAAGCAGGTCTACCAGATCTGATTGAGAGTATCCTTTCTTTTTTCTATTTTCTGCTAATATTTCCCCGAAATCACGCATTTGTTCGCCTCATTTCTATTTGAATTTTCTATATGCATTATACCGTATGTTAGAAATAAAATCAACAATAATCTCCAAAATGGAGAAAATACAACCAAGATGTTACTTGACTATCTCCGGAATGTCGATATATACTAAACATACAAAAATTGATAAGACATCATGTTGAAGAAAACAGCTGGGAGGTGAAAAGTTTGAGTGAGCGTGTGATCCTGCATAGTGATATGAACTGTTTTTATGCCAGTGTGGAAATGCTGCATCATCCGGAATTTACCGGAATGCCGCTGGCAGTCGGTGGCGATCCGGAAGCCAGACATGGGATTGTGCTGACAGCAAATTATATTGCAAAGCAAAAAGGTGTAAAGACCGGAATGGCATTATGGCAGGCAAAACAGATTTGTCCGGAAATCATATTTGTACCACCACGGATGGATTTGTATTTGAGATTTTCACAGATGGCAAGAGAAATCTATTCGGAGTATACGGACAAGATCGAGCCATATGGAATTGATGAAGCCTGGCTGGATGTATCGGACAGCAGAAATCTGAAAGGAAGCGGAATGACGATTGCAAGAGAAATCAGCCATCGGATTAAATACGAACTGGGTGTAACGGTAAGTATTGGAATTTCCTGGAATAAGATTTATGCGAAACTTGGTTCAGATTATAAAAAGCCGGATGCAATCACAGAGTTTAATCGAGAAAATTATAAAGACAGGATATGGCAGCTTCCAGCGACAGATTTGCTTTATGTCGGAAGACAGACAAATAAGAAATTGCAAAAACTTGGAATCCGGACAATTGGGCAACTTGCGGAATCAGACGAAAAGTTGTTAGAGAGCCATTTGGGAAAAATAGGAAATGTATTATGGGCTTTCGCAAATGGTTGGGATGAAGATCCGGTTTGCAAGGAAGGATATGAAGCACCAGTAAAGTCGATAGGTAATAGCACTACAACACCGAGAGATCTGGAAAATGATCTGGATGTCTGGATCATTCAAATAGCATTGGCAGAAAGTGTAGCTGCACGATTGCGGAAACATGGATTTAAATGCAAAACAGTAGAAATTACAGTTCGAGATAATGGATTGTATAGTTTTTCCAGACAGATACATTTACGACAGCCAACGAATATTACAAACGAGATTGTAACTGCAGCATTTCAGCTATTTAAAGATAATTATAAATGGGAACATCCCATTAGAAGCCTGGGAATCCGAGCTGCGGATCTTGTGTTAGATGATATTCCCGTGCAGTTGGATTTATTTGGAAATCAGGAGAAAAAGGAAAAGTTAGAGAAGCTGGATCGTACTGTAGATGAGATCAGACGACGGTTTGGTTATTTCAGTATACAGCGAGCGGCAATGTATCAAGATAAAGTCTTATCCCACTTAGACGCTGGTACGCACACGATCCATCCACACAGTTTTTTTCATGGGTAATTGGAGGGATAGATTTGAAAAAAACATTAACCAGAAAACAGAAAGAAAGTTATCAGTGTCTTTTGGATTATACGAAGGAGCATGGATATCCGCCGACAGTACGGGAATTTGGAAAATTGATCGGGGTGAAATCAACATCATCAGCATTTTCCAGAATCAAGCAGTTGGAGTTAAATGGATATATCCGCAGAATCCCGGCATCGCCAAGAGCAATTGAGATTTTATAGTGAGGTGTCGGCATGAACAAAGTATATGTAGATGTAGTGGCAGAGTTTCGGAAAGACGGACAGCTGGTTCCCATATTTTTTACATGGGAGGATGGAAGAAAGTATAGCATTGACAGAATTTTGAAAATCGAGCGATGCGCCAGCAGAAAGGCAGGCGGTGTAGGAATGATGTACACCTGTATGATACAAGGGCAGGAAAGCCACTTGTTTTACGAAGTGGATAAATGGTTTATGGAGAGAAAAACAGCATAAGGAGAGATTGGTATAGACGATATTATTTGGATTATTAACCGGCAGGGATAGTCACTTTCCCTTTATATTCCTGCAGGTTTTACATAAGAAGATGGATTCCGGTCAGCAAAGGCAGCTCCCACAATGCCTTTTGGATATCCGCTTCTGCAAGTTGTAGTAAGTAATTGCTTCCCATCAAAATCATGGGGAAAGCGAACTGGTCTGAAAGACCGCCAGTTAGTGTGATGATGATAAGGAGATTTTGAAACTGATGACAGACAGAGATTATGCAATTAAATCAATGAAAGAAATTACCTTCCAGATGGCAAGTCATGCACAGGATTATCTGGAAGTTACAATCGAAAGACATTATACTGATATTAAAGAATTGATGACAAGCTATCAGAAATTGATTTTGGAAAATCAGATTGTGTTAGAAGAACTGGATATGGAATGCCAGGAGAAAATCAATGAAGATATGGCATATGCATTGAGTTATCTGAGCATTTATAACAACCAGCTGAATGTGCCAAAGATGCACCGGGAGATGAATAATCTGATGATTATTTATGGATTGTCGGACATGATCTATCGGGGAATGACTTTGGTGAAGTTCTATGCACCGAATGGTGTGATGCTCAGTGAAATCCTTCATTCCTGTTTTTGCAGTCATTATAATAAGACAGATGTGGAAGTACAACAGGAGTTAGGAATAGGCAGGACTTCTTTTTATAAAATGAAGAAGCAGGCACTTGGGTATTTAGGATTTTATTTTTATGAGATCGTGGTACCGCAGGCAAAGGATAAAAGATTTAAACCGTCACTGGGCGTTGAGGAAGAGTAGGTGAATAATATGAGATACGAAGATTCAATGAAAGGTGTAGCTGCTCAGATAATCAAAGAACAGCAGCGAGTCAGTAAAATTAAAAACAATCCAGAAGAGTTCCATTGGCATGACGAATATGCAACGTTGAATTTCTTTCGGTTTATCTGCAAAAATATCGGTAACTTGGGAAATGGAGAAATTGAGAAAATGGTCACACGCTTGAAAAGCATAGATCAGAAAGCAGTGGAAAACCATGTGAATGGTGCTGTTTGGGCATTTGATTATGATAAGATGTTCTGTGTATTGATGGAAAATGAAATTTGCCGAAAGGTGTGTGAAAAGAATAAATATAATAGTTGGATGAAACTGATTGGAAATTATTGTTTTCAAGTGGTGTAGGATAAAATAGTGGCTTGTGAAAAGCTGATTTTGATGTTAAGATGAAATTGGGATAGGAGACATTTAGGAACCTATCCTGACATAGCAAAGAATGGAGGCGAGAATGGACGTGGCGAAAGAAGAAATCGTGAAAACAGAAGAATTGGAAACACGTTACGAAAGATACAAGGGTATCTTAAAAGACCTTACCATCATGAGCGATGTGTTTATGCGGAATGTATTCAAGAAACGGGAATGTACAGAATATGTTCTGCAGGTAATTATGAATAAAAAGGATCTGAAAGTGATTGATCAAGTTCTGCAGAAAGACTATAAGAATTTGCAGGGGCGTTCAGCTATTCTGGACTGTGTTGCCAGAGATTCTGAAGGCAAGCAGATGGATGTAGAAATCCAACAGGACAACGAAGGGGCATCTCCCAAAAGAGCAAGGTATCATAGTGGTCTGATGGATATGAACACATTAAATCCAGGACAGGATTTTGATGACCTTCCGGAAAGCTACGTGATTTTTATCACCAGAGACGATGCACTTGGATACGGACTTCCGATTTATCATATAGACAGGAAAATCGAAGAAGTCAGTGAGAATTTTAAGGATGAAGCTCATATTATCTATGTAAATTCTAAGAAACAAGAGGATACAGAATTAGGCAGACTGATGCATGATCTTCACTGTAAGAATGCAGAAGATATGCACAGTAAGATACTTGCTGACAGAGTATACGAATTGAAGGAAACACAGAAAGGGGTGGAATTCATGTGCCGTGAGATGGAACAGATTTACAGTGAAGGTATTGAAAGCGGTGAAATGCAAAAAGCAAAAGAGACAACGATTGCCCTTGCAGAGATGGGTTTACCTGCTGACAAGATTGCTAAAGCCGTTAAGATTGGCGTCGATGTCGTACAGAAATGGATTGATGAGAGCATGAGTGTTGCACATTAACAAATACTGAATTTCAAAGAAGCTGCCAGAAGATATGATTTTCTGGCAGCTTCTTTTTAAGAAATTGGAACACAAAGAAAAAGTGCTTTCTCAGAATTGATGTGAATAGAAATTAGGAAGCAAAACAATGCGAAGAGATTGTTCACTCGTGCAACTGGAAGACATGTTGGATAGAAATTTATTTATAAGAATTAGTAAGAGCGGCATTGTAAATTTAATGAATGTTGATTCTTATAAAAAAGGAACAATAAATATAAATGGATAAGAAATAAATGTTGCAAGAAGAAGACGTAAAGATTTCGAAATCGCATTCCAAAGATATGATCTTGAATTTAGAGGGGAATAAATGGAAATAGGAATATTATATTTATAGTAGTAAATAAAGCTTTTAATGATTAAGCTTAATGGCATAATCGACATAATCTAAGAACATTGCAGTAATTACTCATGTAAATGTCGTAAAGCTAATATATAATTTAGTCACTCGATAACAAAGTCGAGAATATACATAAGGAGGAAATGCCATGAATCCTAGTATTTCACCAATGGGAAACGGATGTAAATTATGTGCAGGATGTACAGGGTGTATGTTCTGTGGACCATCCGCAATTGCTGCAGCGGGTGCAGCAGGCTTTGTTGGATTTTTCTGAGTAATAAATCATAACAAGCAGAAGACTGGAAGTGAGATTTTACCGCTAGATAGTAATAATTCTCACTTCCTGTTCTTTCTATAAAATAATTACAGATGATAATAGAAATAAGATTGATTATATTGTAGGTTAAACAACAATAAGGAGAAGGTATGTATCTGAGATTAATTAACGTAAAAGCAATAGAAAGACAAAGAGATTCTTATATTCTTGTAATAAATAACCGTTATGAAAAGATGGGTGAATCATTGTATCGCATTAACAAAGATGCTTTAGAAATTATACGTAACCTAAATGGGACAAAAACATTTGATGATCTAGTTGACATGATGATCAGTTGTCATTTAGAGAAGAAAGAACAGGCTAAGTATAAATTAAATAATTTTTTGAATGAATTGGAGAAAAATCCAGGAATTTCTGTGGAGTATTTAAAAAAAACAAATCCAATAGAAATACCAATACTTGGAAATGGAAAAACACAGTATCCATCAGCTATTTCTGTAGAAATTACACATAGGTGTAATGCAAAGTGTTTGCACTGTTATGGAGAATATTGTGCAACGAATGCATTTAAAGATAATACAGAGGAAATAAAGAAGTTACTTAAGGATGCACGTAAAGCAGGGACAAGAGTAGTAGAATTTACAGGTGGAGAAGTCACGTGTCATCCGAGGTTTTTAGAAATCCTGAATGAAGCGTATAATCTTGACTATTCATTAGTAAGTATACTATCGAATGGTTTATTTTGGAATAAAGAATTGTTCGCACTGATTGCAGAACATAAGGAGCAGACAGTTGTACAAATCGATTTACACGGAGATAATGATGATTATATAAATTGGTTTATGGGAACACAAATACCCAATATTACTCACCGTGTTAAAGACACAATTATGAGAATTAATAATTCAGGAATACTGATGAGAGTTGTTACAATGGTAACACCGCAAAACATTGACCAAATTGAAAATATTGCAGGATGGGTAAAAGAAGCAGGTATCGAAACTTATGGTATATCAGCAATTACTCCTATGGGAAGAGCTGATTTAGAGGATAAAAATAATTTGCTTTTAAAGACATTAGAACAACATGAAAGGGTTGGTAAAGTAATAGAAAACATTAATACCCGATATGGAAAAGGGTTTTTATATAAAATTAAAGACGGAAATAGCAACGCAAAGAATTGTGGAGCATTTACATCGAATCCTTCAATAACGCCAGAGGGAGAAATCAAATTTTGTGCAATGGATAACCAGACAGTGATTAAATCTTTGGGAAATGTATTTAAAGAGGATATCGGACAGTTGTTTTCAAATAATTATCAATTAATGAATATGATTCGTGGTATACAAGCTCCAGATTATACAAGTAAAGAATGCTCAGGGTGTGAAAAAAAGTACTTTTGTAGTTATTGCATAATACGTGGGTTAGTAGCTGCTAAAGAAAAAGGCTTTGAAAATTGTGCATGGTATTCCCAATATATACCAAATGAGTTTAGGAGGCTGTTAATATAATGACAAATATTATTTCTATTTACAATCTTTCAAAAGCGTTTGATGGTAAGAAATTATTTCAAAATTTTAATTTTACTGTCAAGAAAAATTCTGTCCATGCCTTGATAGGAGCAAATGGAGCAGGAAAAACTACACTATTGCGTTTACTCACCGGATTATACGAACCAGATGAAGGAAAAATATCTGTATCGGGTAAACATGCAATGTTGCTTGAGAATGATTATTTATATGAGGATAAAACAGGTTTGGAGAACTTGAAAATCTTTGGGTTGTATTTTGGATACTACGTAAAGGACTATAAGAAATATAGTGATTCATTAAATATTACAGAACATTTATTGAAACGTGTTAGTACGTATTCAAAAGGAATGAAAAGAAAATTGTCAATTCTAATCGTTATACTAATCAACAGTGAGATTATTTACCTTGATGAGCCAACATCAGGGGTAGATCCGTTGTCTCGTGTTGAAATAAGAAAGATTATCCAGAAACTAAAGGAAGAAGGAAAAACAATATTGATTACATCTCATGATTTAAGTGAAATTGAGAAAAGTGCAGATTATGTCACTATGATTGAAAATGGTAAGGTTGTTTTCAATGAGGATATAGATAACATAAAAGGGACAACACTGGAAGAGTTATTTATAAAAGAAGGTGGAGATTATGAATAATATTAAAAAAGCTGTTTTTTATATTATATTTAAGAGTAAATCTACAATTTTTAATATGTTAGGAGTAGGAGTGCTTGGGACACTGATGTTGGTTGTATTTCAACAGGATCAATTTTATTCAAAAGGAACAGATTATCTTATTTTAGTTTTTTTTGTAGTTCTTTTAGGATGTACTCTTCTTCAGGCAAATTCTATAATAATAGATTTGACAGTGAAAGATAAAATGAGTAAACGGATGGAGTTTTTTTTAGCATCAGGGATTGATTTAAAGTTTATTATTAAGGCCTACACAATACAAATTTTAAAAGCATCAATTATAATTCCTTTTATTATATTTGTATTAGGTTATTATCTCATAGATTTTAAAATTTCATTTTTTGGTATTATAGCCTTTTTTATATCGACAGTAATAATGAGTTACACTGAAGTTCTATTTTTCAATACAATTACATTTTCTGTAGAAAAATATAAGTTATTTAAAAATATGGTCTTTTTTGGAAATTTTTTTCTGATTTATATTAGTGCTATGTGTGCGAATGAAATTGTTGAATTTGTATCAGGTTTAAATATTAGTATGTATATTTTTATTATTATTCTGAATATAATTGGTGCGACAATTTTAGCTGTTATTTCTTTCAGAAAGATTTCTAAATTAGACAATGAAAGTGTTGTAAGGAGTGTTGGACAATGGATTTGACTATTATTAGGATTCATGTGAAAAAAATTTTAACAGGTAATTTTGTTTTTATGAGTCTAGTAGCAATTATTTTTGGTATATTAACCTTATTTAGTAAAGGGCAGGAAAAAATAATTGGCTCATATACTTATATTGATATGCTTTGGAAGGGGTATATTTTTTTATATATTATATTTGCCTGTGAATTAAGTAAAGATTTACTACAAATGGAAAAAATCACAAGAAGAATAGAGTGGTTGATTGCAAATGGGACTAGGCTTCAATCTATCCTTATTAATCATACAGTTTCTTTGTGGATATCAACTCTCTTACTTCTTATGCCACTGTTAGGTATTACTATATACAAAATAGGATCACCTGATGTTGCCCAAATACTTGATTTCTTTACATTTACCTTATTAAGCAGTATAATTATTAATGCAGTTATTTTGGTTATAAGAGATATGAATAAATATAAGGGAATTTCTTTGCGTATATCAGTATTTTATTTTTTTATTTTAATTATTGAGAGTATGTTTTATTCCTGGAGCAATAATTTTATTTTAACTGTTATAATAAAGTATGTAATAAGTTTGTGTGTTAGTGTATTTGTTCTGCGAATGGCCACTAAAGAGAGAATTGTAATGGCATACTACTAGATACGGTAAATGATGTTTCAGTGATGTGGGTGAAAAAGAGTATGAAGAGTAAGTACAGCATATATATTCTGCTCCATATAGCTATAATTGTTATGTGGAGTTTTTTTTATAAATTTAATTTGATTACAAATGATGCTGTAGAGATAAATGCATTATCTATGATATTGTTAGTTTGTTTTATTAGTGCATTATATGTATATATTATGACATCACAAAAAAAAACAGATATAGTGGATAGTATTGATTATACAGTTCCTATATTATTCTGTAGTTCCATGATACATAGAACAGGTATTATAATTTTTGAAATCGCATTTGTATTATTTTTATTGTATAAGGCAAGGAATTTATTAGCCAGGAAAAGATATAAGGAAGAAATAACTGTTCTTATTTCTTATTTTTTGGGATTGCTTTTTTACATTAATCGGTTTGTCCTTTTTTCTTCGTTTATGATAGTATTGGGCATGGCGGTAGATATTTTTGTTAAGTATAAATGGATAAATTTCAAATATGTACATATACTTCCGACTTCTGCAAAGAAGTCAAAATATATTTTAACCTTATGGATACCACTAGTAGTATATATATCTTATATTTTTGATTGGGATTCATTTTGCCTTAATATGATTTTCCAGGTTTTTATGCTATTGTTTGAAATATTAACTATGATACATATAGAGGATAGGCAAGAATTTTATAGAGAAATAAGTTCCTTTTTTTTCTTAACAAAGTATATAAATACTGAAAGAGAGAATTTTTCAAGAATACTTCACGATGATATTGTCCAGGATATCAGAGCATCTTACAATTTATTAGCATTAGAACAACCGGATATTGTGCTATCGAAAAAGGTTTTATTAAATCTGGAAGATCGTGCAAGGAAAATGATGAATTTTTATTCGGCAAAAATTTTTCTGGAATATGGTGCCTATATTAATTTAGAAAATATGTTAAATTCTATACAAGCCATATATCCAAATAAGAAAGTTCAATTAAAAATTGATATAAATGAAAAAGCAGAAAAATATCTAAAAAATAAAGTGCATTTAGAAATGCTGTTACAGATTAGTAAGGAATTGATTAACAATATTTTTAAGCATTCCAATGCGACTTATATCAAATACGAAATAAAATTGGACGAAAATATGGTGTTAATAATTAACTGCAAGAGTGATGGGGCGAGTGCAATAGATTATGAAAATATTTTCAAGTCTAAAGGTGGTGTGCTACTTTTGAGGGTGCTTGTAGAGGCAAACAATGGGAAATTGACATATAATTATTCAAATGGCATTTTATGGTCTAGTGTCGAGCTGGAGGTAGATTAGTGAAAATTTTACTATTTGATGATCATAGATTATTTGGAGAGAGTTTAAAGAAATTACTGATAGAGAGTCAATTTGTATCACTTTGCTACTATGTTGAAAGGGAGAATGATTTTTTCCGTACGTTTCGAGAAAAAGAATTTGATATTATTCTATTGGACATAAATTTAAAGAATAGTTCTGAAAAGAATGGATTTGAAATATTGGCAGATATATTATCAATTAATCCAGATTCAAAAGTAGTTATACTTTCTTCGTATGATATGCCTATATACAAAAAGATGGCATTTGACAAAGGAGCTGCGGATTTTATAAATAAGTCTGTTTCTATGGAGGAATTAGTAGAAAGATTAAAGAGAGTTCTTTGTAATAAAACATATTATAATAAAATTCCAGATGTTGAGGTATTAACAGAGAGGGAAATTGAAATATTACGAGCAATTTGTAAGGGGGATATAAAGAAGAAAATAGCAAAGAATCTTTTTATAAGTGAACGTACATTATATAACCATATTCAAAATATTTATGATAAACTTGAAGTATCTAATACAGTTGAAGCTTATAACAAAGCAATAAAGCTAGGATATATTGAGCCATTAATGTAATCTGTTCCGAATTTAAGTATTTTTTACTTTTTTTGATAGAATTGTAGGCAGATAATTAACTATAAATGAGCAAGTTCGTGATTTTGCATAAAAGAGAGACACCTTGATTCCGTGTGTTGTATAATGAAAGTACCTAAACAAACATTTGCAACATTTACGAAAGAAGGTGTCTCTCGCAAATACTATACATCATTCTACATTCATATACAACCAGCTTAAGAAATTAAACTTATACAAATTTTATTCCAATCGAGTGATAAATCATCTTATGAGCATTCTGATCAGCATATTTCTTTTAGGATACCATGGGAAAACCACGGACTTTGCTAAAAACAGTTCCTGTCACAGGACTACGATCGCACATTTCCTTAATTCAGGAAAATGGGATGATTCCTCACTTTCAGATACGTTAAAACGTTCTGTTATAGAGATTATTTATTCAGAAGCAGCTCGCACCGGAAAGCCTTTTTTCTGTATTGTAGATGATACGACAGCTTCAAAAACAAAGCCTTCGTCACAGGCTCTGCATCCAATTGAAGACGCGTACTTTCACCAATCCCATTTAAAGGGGAAACAGGATTACGGACACCAGGCAGTTGCTGTTATGCTTTCCTGCTGGTATACTTCTGAAAAAATAATCAACACTTTCGCAGCCGGAGGATTTCATACCATAGGTGCACTGAAAACAAACCGGATGCTTTATCCATTTGGATTCAAAAAGAAACTTAATGAGTTTGCTGCTTTTTTAACGTCCACACGTTCCAATTTTCGCCTTGTGACAGTGAAAAAACAAAAATATTACGTGTATTGTTATGAGGGAAAACTCAACGGTATTGAAAATGCCGTAGTTCTTTTAAGTTATCCGGAAAAAGCATTTGGAAATCCAAAAGCACTGCGTGCTTTTCTCAGTACAGACGTTTCATTATCATTGGACGAAACACTGTCTTATTATGTCTGCCGGTGACCGATAGAGGTATTTTTTCGCCAGTGTAAGAATAAACTGGCACTGGACAGCTATCAGATACGTTCTGCACAGGGAGTCCGAAGATACTGGCTTCTTATGTCAATGGCACATTTTATGTGTGTGACAGGGACTGGTGAATTCTGTTCTTTTGAAAAAGGCTACCACCGGATTGGAAGCATTATTCAGACAGAAAAGTATCAGTATCTCTTCCAACTTGCAAAAGGAAGTAATGATTTTAAGGCATTTATGAAGTTAGCAGGATAATTTTGTGCAATTTTTCAAATTTGCTCATTTATAGTATATTTCTTAACTTCCTGTAAAATTAACTCTCGTTCCAAATAAATGGCTTATTTATGCGGTTTGTGCGTGTTATATCGTTAACGACACGAGAATTAATTAACTCTCGAGAGTTAACTTATAAAACAGTCACAAATCCATTATTATAAGGTTCTCGTACAGTCGAGAGTTAATTCATCAGGAAGTTAACAATATTATACACAGGATCTGTTAATGTACATATCAGGATAACTGCTTCTGGATTTAAGCTCGAGATGTTCATGGAAAGTTTGTATTAAGAGGGCCTCTGAAAATGAGGTCCTCGATATTTTTATCAGAGTATTATAATTGAAAAATAGTAACGAATTTATGAAGTATCTCTGATTGTGCAGATTATGTACCAGAAGTTTGGGCTGGGATTACTGCTTGCAAGAAAGGGAAAAGACTGGTATCGGATAGGATTAGTATTAAAGAAAAGTTCTTTTATTCGATAAAGTTTTCTACGGACAGAGGATATGCGACGAGCCTTGGTATGAATATATATCTATGGAAAGAGGATATTGAAGACGGAGCGTCGGTGATGACAGTCGAATACAGACCTGTAGAATATGGAAAGGATTATGATGTTGTCAATAATCCTGATATATTTGAACTCTATATAGATGGAAAAGAAGTAAAAGAATAGCAGGGTGAACTTTTAACACCGAAATATGTACGATTTCTGTTATGACATGAACTTATGGGAACGTATTGCGGATACTTTGTGAACTTTATCCTGATACAATGATTATGCTGATGAAAGAGGGCATAGATAACTGAATACAAGAAAGAGACAGAAGCCTCAGTAGTTAAGAAAAACTACTGGGGCTTTTTTTCGTGCCTGAATTTATCAGCCAATAACTGCGGATGTGTCCCGGCAGGATGAAGGCGGAGCAGGCATGATCCTAAACAAAGGTCCTCCTTCCGAATTTGAAACGAGCAACAAGATTTCAAATTCAGGAGGAACGGATATGTATATTGAACACCCATATTTTTACGAAGGAAAGTATTACGCAAATATTGATGGAGAAATGATCGAGATTACAAAAGAAGTTGCGTATGCGATGAATAATTTTTACAGAAGCAGCAAGGCAAAAAAAGTTGAGATTAAGAATGAACTGGGTGAGGTTGTGGATAAGATGCTGAGAGAAGTACCTTACAGCGGTCAGTCCATTGATGGAGAAGGCTTCATGATTGAGGATTTTCCAGATCTGAACTGTGATGTGGAGCACTGTGTACTGACAAAAATGGAACAGCAGGATATTCACACAGTGATCAATCAACTGAACTCAGAGGAAACCATGATTATTTATGGTATTTTCTTTGAAAACAAGACACAGACACAGATGGCGGAGATTATGGGGATTTCCAGACAGATGCTGTCATACAAGCTGAAATCCACTCTTAATAAGATGCGTGAAATGTATATGAATAAATTTTTTTAAAAAATTTTTCAAAATCTTTTGCATCTGCCAAAGTCATTTGACTTTAGTAATTAGAGGAAGTTAAAGGACTTCCTAAAATGAACCATGATAACTGAATATCCAATAATAACTGACGTGACATTTCATGCAAAGAGCACGAGGAAGATGCCGCTATAGGATTATAAGACAAAACAAAGATTTTTAGTTCAGTCCGTAATGCTGCGAAAAAGCACTGACCGAAGCCAGCTGGCAGGCTGGTGATGCGATGATATGTATGAGATGCGATACACTTGCAGATCCTGAGAAGTCTGTAACTGGTAAACCTATGAACCGCTGGAGCCTGGAAACGAGAGTTTCCGGGTTGTGGTCCGGAGTATGCATCCGGGCAGGTTATTATTCCCTTCCTGCATATGCGGGAGTAACGATTCGGGGTATCGAGGATAAATAGAATCGAGCGAGCACTGTTTAATAATCAAATTGGCTATAGAGGTTATGCGGCAGAGCTTTCCGTCTTGGAAAGGAACTCTGCCGTATTCCTGTGGAGCTAATATAGCACTATGAATGCTTTACAAATAAAAAAGGATTGGAGAGATGACAAGTGACGATTCGAAGAGGAGATATCTTATGGGCGGATCTCGGTATGTTCCCGACAACTTCGGTTCAGGGTGGAGTAAGACCGGTGATCGTAGTAAGTAACAACAAAGCTAATACATACAGTTCAGTCATTACAGTAGTTCCGCTGACGTCAAGAATATATAAGAAGCGGTATTTGCCAACACATGTATTTATCAGCAAATATGATATGACGGGAATCCGAAAAGGAAGCCTGGCACTGGCTGAACAGGTTATGAGCATTTCTACGAAATGTATTATTGAGAAATGCGGAAGAGTGAACAAGTGGAGCCTGGATCGGGTACTGAAAGCAGTACAGATTCAGATGGGAATGGAAGGAGAAGGGCATGACGGCAGAGGAATATAGAAACTATCTGGAGCAGGATTTCAGTGATGTAGATATCAATGAAATGACTGATCTACGGATGATAAAAGCAGACAGAAATAAATCGCTTCAGGAACGGAGAGATATTTTTCTGAATAAAGTAGGAAATCCATATTTGGTCCGGATCGGCAATATGAAAGTAAAAGTCAGATTTGCCAATAACGGTATATCTATGGAGCAGGCATTTGAGAATATGCTTCTGAGTGTCTGAAAAAGTACTGGCAAGATTGAGGGGACTGTGTTAGAATGTCGGTAAGGACAAATTATGCAGCCCCCTTTTATTACATGGATTTTCTGGCGTAATAAAAGGAGGTAAGATATGTATCAGAATATCAATAAAATCTATCATGCCGCCATCTATGTCAGATTATCTAAAGAAGATGGCGATATTTCCAGTTCAGCAAAACTGGAAAGTAACAGCATTTCTAACCAGAAAGCTTTGATTCTGGATTTCCTGAAAGACAAAAAAGATATAGAAGTTGTTTCAGTCCGAGTTGATGATGGCTACTCAGGCTCTAATTTTGAGCGCCCAGCATTCCAGGCAATGCTGGAAGATATCCGGCGTGGGATTGTAGACTGCGTAGTGGTAAAAGATTTATCACGATTTGGAAGGGAATATATTGATTCTGGGAAGTATATCGAGAGATTATTCCCGGCTCTTGGTGTGCGTTTTATTGCCATCAATGACAATTATGACAGTCTCAAGGGAAAGAATCAGGCAGACGAAATTATTATCCCATTTAAGAATTTAATCAATGATGCTTATTGCCGTGACATTTCTATTAAGATCAGGAGTAATCTTGAGATTAAGAGGAAAAAAGGCGAATGCGTGACTCCGTTTGTAGCTTTTGGATACAGGAAGGCAAAGACAGATAAGCATAAATTAGAGATTGATCCATCTGCAGGCAGTGTAGTACAGGATATTTTTAAGATGAAGCTGCAGGGAATGAGTCAGGATGCGATTGCTAATCGTTTAAATGAACTGGGTATTCTTTCCCCATTTGAGTATAAAATCAGCAGTGGCAGTCATTATGAAACAGGCTTCCGGCAGAAAGAACAGGCACTTTGGAGTTCCGTTACCGTCCGCAGGATACTGGAAAACGAGGTTTATATCGGAAACCTTGTGCAGGGAAAAAGGACGACACCGAACCATAAAGTGAAGCAGACTTATGTGAAACCGGAAGATGACTGGATCCGGATTGAGAAAAATCATGAGCCATTGGTGAGTGACCGTGATTTTGAAATTGTTCAGAGACTTCTGGGCATGGATACACGTACTTCGCCTGACCAAAAGCAAGTATATCTGTTGTCCGGAATTGCTGTATGTGCGGATTGTGGTGCACCTATGACAAGAAAGGTTTCTACTGTGGCAGGGAAAAAATATGCTTATTATCTATGTTCCGCAAATAAAGAAACAAAACGCTGTTCTAGTCATAGAATACCGGAAAAGGATCTGGAAGATGCCGTACTGGTGATGCTGAAACAGCATATCCAGAATATCCTGCACCTGAAAAGAGTCCTGGAATTTGTTGGTACTGTGCCATTTCAGGAGATCAATATGAAGAAGCTGCAGGACAGGCTGGAGAAGAAAAAACAGGAGACAGAACGTTGTAAGGAGTTACGGATGATGCTCTATTCGGATATGAAAGAGGGCATTGTATCAAAAGAAGACTATGTAGAGCTTCATGCAGCCTATGGAAAGAGGCTTAGAAATGCGGAAGAGAGTATCCGTGCAATCCAGAAAGAAATGGATAGTGAGCTGGAAAAAGCAGACAATGCCAATACCTGGCTGGATTATTTTGTGAAATATCAGGATATTGAAGAACTGTCCCGCACAGTGGTGGTAGAACTGATCAGGAAAATCAGAGTATATGATAAAAAGAATATAGAGATCACTTTTGATTTTGATGATTGTTATCAGACATTGCTGAATCAATTACCGGCTATGGGAGTTGATACGGTAATAGATGATGATAATAATCTGCAGGTCAAGGTAAAGGAGGTTGTATAAAATGGCACGAAAGAGTAGGAAAAACATTCCGGAAGTAGTCGGCAGTGCAACCGTCCAGACAGAGGTGAGAAGACCATTCCGGGCAGGATTGTATGCCAGAATTTCAATGGAAACAGAAGAAACATTAGAAAGAGGGACGATAGAAACCCAGGTGGAATTGATGAAAAACTTTGTAGCAGATACGGAAGATATTTCGGTTGCGGAAGTTTATAAGGACTCAGACTATTCAGGTACAAATTTTGACCGTCCTGGATTCGTACAGATGATGGAAGATATCAAGCATGGAAAAATCAATTGTGTTATTGTAAAAGATTTGTCCAGACTTGGAAGAAATTATGTCGAAACCAGCAACTATATTGAACGAGTATTTCCGTTTTTTCATGTAAGATTCCTGGCTGTGACAGATGATTTTGATTCCTTCAGAGAGGGTGTGGATCTTACAGTTCCACTGAAGAATATTATCAATGAGTTCTATTCGAAAGACCTTGCCAAAAAGAGCAGCAGCGCAAAAAAAGCTCTTTGGAAAAAAGGAAAATTTACAAGTGCCTGGGAACCGTATGGTTACAGAAAGTCAGAAGAAGACCATCATCAGCTGATCGTTGATGAAGAAGCTGCAGAACATTTGAAAAGTATATTTTCTATGTATATGGATGGCAGGAACTATAGTGATATTGCAAGACAGCTCAATAAAGATGGAGTTTTATCGCCGACTTTACAGAGAAAATTCTATAAAACCGGTGAAAAGCCGCTTCCGGAGTCAAAACCCTGGAACAATTATGAAGTGAAACGAGTTCTTCAGGATGTTCATTGCACAGGTGATTCTGTATTTGGAAAATATCAGCAAAGTGTTTTCCAGGGAAATAAACAGAGAAATCGACCAGAGAGTGAATGGGTGCATGTGGAGAACACGCATGAAGGGATTATAGATAGAGAGTTGTTTCAACAGGTACAATCTAAAATCCAGGAATATACGGAAGCTTATAAGAAGAAACATCAGCAGAACAATGGAGCTATTAGAAACCATAATTTCTATACAGGAAAGATATGGTGCGGAGGCTGTGGCAACCGCATGACGTTGTCCAGAGAAAGAAATGGCACATTCTTTTATATCTGCGGAGCCAATACTAACCATAAATCCGGAGGAAAGCAATGCAAAGGGCACAGAGTCAGAAAAGAATATGTGGATGACGATGTTCTTCGCCTGATTCAAACGCATATGAAAACCGTATTGGATATAGAAAAAATGATTCAGGAAATGAATACAGCTTCCAAAAATCAGACACAGTACCTGCTTTTGGATAAAGAGGTGGGGAAACTTCGACGGGAACTGAGCCGTATCAGTAAGCGTAAATCGGATTTATATGAAGATTACTCAGAACGTTTGATTACAGAAGAAGAGTACATACAGTTTTCTCGGATCTATTCCAATGAAATTGAGAATATCAAGAGCCGTCTGGACACTGTATTGGCGGCACAGGTTCGGTATTCCCAGAATTACCACATTGAAGAAGGCTGGGGAAATGTGATACATACTTATATGTCAAAGCGTAAGCTGACAAAAGAAATGGCAGATGCCTTTGTGGATTCAATTATTATCCATGGTAAGTATGATTATGAGATCAAGCTGGTATATGACGATCAGTTTGCAGATTTACAGAAACTAAAGAAAGAGAAGGAGGCGCAGTCAAGATGACAGATCTTAGAAAAACAGCTGTTTACATCCGTTTGTCTGCAGAAGATGACAATGTAGATGGCAGAGCCAAAAAAGAGAGCGACAGTGTAACTTCTCAGAGAATTCTGTTAAAATCATTTGCAATTGATGAGCTGGGTGTAGCTGAGTCGGATATTCTGGAATATGTGGATGACGGTGTCAGCGGTACTCATTTTAAAAGGCAGGGATTTCAACAGTTGCAGGATGACATGAAAAGCGGAGAAATCGGCTGTGTAGTTGTGAAAGACTTTTCCAGATTTGGAAGAGACTATCTGGAAGTTGGATTTTATATTGAATATATTTTCCCACTTCTACAGATTCGATTTATTTCGATTAATGACAGCTATGACAGTGCAGCAAGCAGCGGAATGACTGGTGGAATGAATGTAGCATTGCAGAATCTGGTATACAATATGTATAGCCTGGATTTGTCCAAGAAAATTTCATCAGCATTGCAGACAAGAACGAGAAATGGTACACGCCTTCCGGTAAATGCCAGATATGGCTATAAAAAAGGAAAAGACGGAAGATTGGAAGTTGATCCGGAGGCTGCAAAAGTCGTGAAAATGATTTTTCGGATGGCAGCGGAAGGAACAAGTTTTGCAGATATTACAAGGGAATTGAACAAACAGGCGATTGCCACTTGTGATGAGCAGAAATTATCAAGAAGGGATCAGGTGCAGTTCCAGAGGTTTGACACGATTAAAAAGAAACACTGGAGTCCTACGACAGTAGCGGCAATTGTCCGGGATGAGATTTATATTGGAACCAGAATCTGGGGAAAAACACGTTGCAGTATGCATACCGGTCATAAAGCAGTTCTGAATGATGAAACAGAATGGGTTCGCCTGGAAAATCATCATACGGCAATTATAGACAGGGCATTGTTTGAAAAAGCAAATGAAATGCATCCGAAAAAGAAGAGAAGTGTTGCGGAATCACGCACCAATTTTACTCTGGAAAGGCGTAAAAAACAGCCGGCATTACTGATATGTGCCAACTGTGGGCATTCTTTACTAAAAGAAACGGAGCATCTGCTAAAATGCTCAGATGCTCGAACCAATGGAGATCCTGTGTGTCGAAGTCTGGTGATCCGACGGGAACCGCTGGAGGAGAATATCCTTGGGCTTGTTCATCAGTATGCAGCGTCAATGTTGGAAAAAGAAAAGAAAGTATCTTCCAACAGGCAATGCGACTACAAAGAGATCAATACCGCAGAATTGCAAAAACAGAGCCGACAGTTGACCTCGGAAAAGATGAAACTCTATGATGATTACAAAGATGGTCGTATAGATCGTGATTCGTATAAGCAGAGAGCAGGAAAGATAAGTGTACAGCTGGAGGAAATAAAACGAAAGATAGAAGATGCGGAGAATAGTAAAAAGCTTCTTGAACAAAATGAACTTTCTGATAAAATAAAACTAAAAGATTTCTTGGGAATTCAGAAGTTCGATACAGAGAAGCTGCGTGAGATTATCAAGGTGATCCGTGTTCATAGTCAGGATGAAATCGAAATCGAATGGAATTTTGACGATATTTTTTCAGAACAGAGGTAACTTGAGCAGGACAAGAATGACTTACCAGAAGATAATAAAGGTGCTGGGACTACCTGATGGAAGCGTCAGATAGTCCTCGGCAGAAAAAAATAAAATTTTTTTTGTCCTATACTTGACACATCCACATGTGTGCAGACACACCTTCTGTTCCAAGATGGCTAAGAGCGGAATGAATCCGAAAACTCTGCAGTACATTATGGGACATTCGGATATTTCGGTAACTATGAATACCTATACTCATTTTACCGGAGAGGATGCACAGGAAGAGTTCCAGAAGTTATTTGGTGGTGAAGAAGAGTCGGTACAAAGGCAGAAAAGGGTCCGGTAACCCCGGTGGCAAAGTTGTAAAAAAAGGGCTGTTTTACAACAATTTTACAACAAATTTGTTGTAAAACGGTTGTCAAAATGCTTGAAAATGCCTCGAAGTACCGGATTCAAGGGAAAAATGCCGAAGTGGCAAATCGTTACATTTGGTTGCATAAGTATGGCAAATCGTTGCATTTAAAAGATAAAAAAGGAGTTTCAAAAAAATGATAAAAATACTGTTTGTATGCCACGGTAATATTTGCCGCAGCACAATGTCTGAATACGTTATGAAATACCTGGTGTCCGAGGCGGGACTTTCGGACCAGTTTTACATTGATTCCGCTGCCACCAGCAGAGAGGAGATCGGCAATCCGGTTCATCCGGGCACTCAGAGGAAGCTGCGTGAGGTCGGTATTCCATGTGGAGGCCACCGGGCCCGCCAGATGAGACGGGAGGAGTACGAGGAGTTTGACTACCTGATCGGTATGGATTCGTGGAATATCCGCAATATTAACCGGATCATCGGAAATGGCGATCCGGAGGGCAAGGTATGCCGGCTTCTGGATTTTACCGGTCGGGCAGGGGAGGACATTGCCGACCCATGGTACACGGGTAATTTTGATGCGACCTACCGGGATGTGAGGGAAGGGTGCGAAGCGCTCCTTGCTCAGATCATGGAGAGCGGAAGAATCAGATAGAAAATCGACAGTGTGTTGGACAGGAAAAGGCATACAAAAAAAGCGTACAGGAAGCAGCGATACTTTGTTAAAAAAATGACTAAATAATAAATCGAAATTGTCTGAATTTCTGTGCAGATCGATAAAAATGCGCTTTCCTGCGTTAAATAAGAAAACTTTTTGGTTGATTTCATTGACTTATCATGTATAATGGTAAAAGGGAGTAAAGAGGCTTTACTTTCTGTAAAATAATGAAAGAAAAGAGGTTTGATGTGAGATGGCAGAAATGAATTTAAGCAAATACGGCATCACAGGCACGACGGAAATTGTACATAACCCTTCTTATGAATTATTATTCGAAGAAGAAACCAAACCGGGTCTGGAAGGTTTTGAAAAGGGACAGGTAAGTGAACTGGGTGCTGTCAATGTCATGACTGGTGAATACACAGGGCGTTCTCCAAAAGACAAGTTCATCGTAGTTGATGAGAATTCCAAAGATACAGTATGGTGGACCTCTGATGAATACAAAAATGACAACCATCCTGCTACACAGGAAGCATGGGAAACAGTAAAGAAGATTGCGCTTGACGAACTTTCCGGCAAGAAGCTTTACGTTGTAGATGCATTCTGCGGTGCAAACAAGGATACACGGATGGCAATCCGTTTTATCATGGAAGTAGCATGGCAGGCACACTTTGTTACAAATATGTTCATCCAGCCTACGAAAGAGGAGCTTGAAAATTTCGAGCCTGACTTCATCGTATATAATGCGTCCAAGGCAAAAGTAGAAAATTATAAAGAGCTTGGACTGAATTCTGAAACAGCCGTTATGTTCAATATCACAAGCCGTGAACAGGTTATCGTAAATACATGGTACGGCGGAGAAATGAAGAAAGGTATGTTCTCCATGATGAACTACTACCTTCCGTTAAAGGGCATTGCTTCCATGCACTGCTCTGCAAATACGGATATGAACGGAGAGAACACAGCTATCTTCTTCGGACTTTCCGGAACAGGTAAGACGACACTTTCCACAGATCCGAAACGTCTTCTGATCGGTGATGATGAGCACGGATGGGATGACAATGGTATCTTCAACTTCGAAGGTGGATGCTATGCGAAGGTCATTAATCTGGATAAAGAATCTGAGCCGGATATCTACAATGCAATCAAGAGAAACGCTCTTCTTGAGAACGTAACTCTGGATGCAGACGGAAAGATCGATTTTGCGGATAAGAGCGTAACAGAAAATACACGTGTATCTTACCCGATCGACCACATTGAAAAGATCGTACGTCCGGTTTCCGCAGCACCGGCTGCAAAGGAAGTTATCTTCCTTTCCGCAGACGCGTTTGGAGTACTTCCTCCGGTTTCCATTCTGACACCGGAACAGACACAGTACTACTTCCTGTCAGGATTTACTGCAAAGCTTGCAGGTACAGAACGTGGTATCACAGAGCCGACACCTACATTCTCCGCATGCTTTGGACAGGCATTCCTGGAGCTGCATCCGACAAAATATGCGGAAGAGCTCGTAAAGAGAATGGAACAGAGCGGAGCAAAAGCTTACCTTGTTAACACAGGATGGAATGGAACAGGAAAGCGTATCTCCATCAAAGATACCCGCGGTATCATCGATGCGATCTTAAGCGGTGATATTTTAAAAGCACCGACAAAGAAGATCCCGTACTTCAATATTGAAGTACCGACAGAACTTCCGGGTGTAGACACAAATATTCTGGACCCTCGTGATACATACGCTGATGTTTCCGAGTGGGAGACAAAAGCAAAGGATCTTGCTCAGAGATTCATCAAGAACTTCCAGAAATACGAAGGAAACGAAGCAGGAAAAGCACTTGTTTCTGCAGGACCGCAGGTATAAGAAGGCAAAGAAATCTGCCGGGTGTGACAGTTGTCGCACCCGGTTCTTTTCACCCCTTTTTCAGATTCATATTTTCTGAGAGAATTTGTTTCTGAGTTCTTTACATTACAGGTAAAATCCGTTAAGATAAGAAGATGTCGAAGTAAGTCACGAAGAGGGGAAACGTATGCTGTATGTAAAGCCGCATTTCTATGATCAATTTCAATGTATTGCAGATCGCTGCCCGGACACCTGTTGTGCCGGATGGCAGATCATGATCGATGAGGAGTCTCTTTTGAAATACAGCCGGGTAGAAGGTGGTTTCGGAAACCGGCTTATGACATCCATTGATTGGGAAGAGGGAGCATTCCTGCAGTTTGACGGGAGATGCAGCTGTCTGAATGAGAAGAATCTCTGTGATCTATACGAGGAGCTTGGCGAGGAGTATCTTTGCAGTACCTGCAGGATGTATCCGAGACATGTGGAGGAGTATGAGGACGTCAGAGAGTGGTCATTGTCCCTTTCCTGTCCCGAGGCGGCGAGGATGATTCTTGAGTGTGAGGAGCCGCTTACCTTTCTGACGGAGGAGACCGGGGAGAGCGAGCCGGAGCCGGACGAATCTTTTGATTTCTTATTATATTCCAGTTTAAATGAGATAAGGGAAATCCTGTTCAGGATGATACAAAACCGCGAAGAGGCGGCAGAGGTCCGGATGAAGCGTTGCCTGACGGCAGGAAAGGTCTGCCAGAAAGCGCTGGAAGAGGGAGGACTTTTCGGAATTGAGGAGGAGCTGGAGCAGATCCGGCAGGAAGCGTGCGGGGGAGAGCCTCTCGGATTTGAAGCAAAGTCCGCTTTCCTGAGAGAACTTTTTGAAATGGAGTTTCTCTGCGAAGACTGGAAAAAGGAGATTCACGAGGCTTTTGAAATCCTGTATGAGAATGGACAGGAGGCCTACGAGAAGATCCGTGAGAAATTTGGACCGGGAAAATGGGAGCAGTACAGTGAAAATCTGATGATGTTTTTTATCTACACCTATTTTTGCGGGGCGGTCTATGATGACAGTATCGATACCAAGATCTGTCTTGCTGTTTACAGTACTGTCATGATTCATGAACTCAGTATGGCGAGATGGATCCGGCAGGGAAAAAGCATGAAAAAGGAAGAGATATGGGAGACAGCCTGGCGGTATGCCAGAGAGATTGAACATTCGGATCAGAATCTGGCAGTTCTGGAGACTTATTTCCAGAAGGGACCGGATCCGTATGTTGCGTAAGAGGGAGAAACAACTTATAATAGTAATAATAGCTAAATGATAGTACTAAGGGGATAAATTCATGAAAAGTGCAAGAGAAAAAATTCTAAGACGAAGAATCCTGATCGCAGTTTGTTGCGTTATCGCTGTTGTGGTCGGGATTGTCGTCTGTGTTCAGATAAAAGAGAGCCGCCCGAATCAGTATGAGAAAAACCGTAAGCAGCTGGAACAGATGGAGCAGGCGGATATATCCGAGACGGAAAAGCAGTGGGAGAATCTGGAAGGAGCCAATGAAAAGACAGAGATTGACACGTCCAAGCGGAATGAATATGGAGTCGTAGAGCTTGATAATGCGACGATCAAGAAAGCATTCAGCGGTGTCGTTGTAGTCGGGGATTCTTTTTCGGAGGCGCTGGATGTGTACGGACTTCTGGACGAGGGATCTGTCATCTATAAGAGGGGTGCCTCAGTCAATGAGATCGATGAGCTGGTTCAGAAAGTGATTTCCATGAAGCCGTCCACAGTCATCATGGAGTTTGGATGCAATGATCTTCAGATGTATAATTCCGATATTGACGGGTTCATCGAAAAGTACCAGTCTGAGATTCAGAAGATAAAAGATGCGCTTCCGGACACGATGATCTGTGTAAATTCCATTCTTCCGATGACGGAGGAGAAAGTCAAGGAGAAAGCCGGACGTGAGAAACGTCCTCAGTACAATGAGGCCATCGAGAAGATGTGCGATGATGAGGGATACCTGTACATCGACAGCAGTTTCATTGTGGAGGCAGACAGCGGCCTGTATGAGCAGGACGGAATCCACATGAAAAAGGAATACTACGAACAGTGGTTATCTTATATTGTAGAAAAGGCGGGACTTTGATCATGAAAAAGAAAAGGAGAAAGGATCTGAGCGGGATCATTGTCAAAGTATGCTTTGCGGCATTTCTGGCGGTGTATCTGGGAATGCTCTGCATGCAGGGGTATGCAAAGGATGTCTCTGTGGAAGGAATCAGGAAAGAGTTTGAAAGTGAAAAGCTTCTTGACGGGATCGAAGAGATGAAAGATAAGGATCTGCGCAGATATTATGGAATAGAAAGCAAGGACTGTGAGGGATACTTCTACTATAAGGCGGAGTCGCCGATGGCAGTGGATGAGCTTCTTGTACTGAAGACAAAGAATGCTCAGGACGCCGGACGGTTTGAGGAAGCAGTAAACAATCGTCTGGACAGCCAGATTGAGAGCTTTGAGGGATATGGAGTCACCCAGACGGCGCAGCTGAAGAAGGCGTATGCGCAGTCGGAGGGGATCTATGTAATTTACATGGCGGGCGATCAGGCGGATGACTGGAAATCTGCTTTTGAAAGTGCGATAAAATAGTCAGTGGAGGGAAATGACATGCTTTTAAACAGTCTGAATTTTATATTTGCATTTCTTCCGGTTGTCCTGATTCTGTTTTATGTGGTGCCGGGAAAATGGAAAAATCTCGTGCTTGCCCTGGCCAGTATTTTTTTCTACGCATGGGGCGAGCCGGTTTATGTTGTATTAATGCTGTTCAGTGCGGTGATGCATTATATGCTGGCGATCGATATCGGCAGAAAACAGAAACGCAGCCGCAGTGCGGTTCCATCCCTTGTTTTTGTCATTGTGATGGATGTATTTATTCTTGGATTTTTTAAATATTACGGATTTTTAAGCGGCGCAGTCAATGAATTGCTCGGAACCGGCTTCTCTACATCAGCACTGACGCTGCCGATCGGTCTGTCCTTTTATACATTTAAAAATCTTTCCTATGTGATTGATGTGTATAAAAAGAAATGTGAACCGGAACGGGATCCGATTACATTTATGGCATATGCGTCATTGTTTGCCTGCATGTCTGCCGGACCGATTGTCCGCTATGCAGATATCAAAGAAGATCTCTATGTCCACAACGTATATATGTCAAGGCTTGGAGAGGGTGCGAGACGCTTCATCCTCGGTCTTGCGAAAAAAGTCCTTCTGGCAGATCAGTTATCCATGATGATTACCCAGATTCAGGACTCCGGATCCTCCATGTCCATGGTGACGGCGTGGATTTATCTGTTTGCCTACACGATGCAGATTTTCTTTGACTTCTCGGGTTATTCTGACATGGCCATCGGAGTCGGAAACATGCTTGGATTTGAATTTAAGGAAAACTTTGATTACCCGTATATCGCAAAGAGTGTGACAGAATTCTGGAGAAGATGGCATATGTCCCTGAGCGGATGGTTCCGTGATTATGTGTACATTCCGCTTGGCGGAAACCGTGTCTCCGTTCTCTGCCATCTGAGGAACATTGTGATTGTCTGGTGTCTGACCGGAATCTGGCACGGGGCAACCTGGAACTTTCCGGTGTGGGGGCTTTATTATGCCGTGATTCTGATTGGTGAAAAATATGTGTGGAAGAATCTGGTCTCCAGGCTTCCGGGATGGGCAGCCAATACTTATACGATGCTGCTTGTCATGTTTGGGTGGCTGATTTTCATGAACACATCCTGGGATGCGGCGGCAGGAATGTTTGCCTCCCTCCTTGGATTTGGAGCATCTTCATTGATCGATGTGACAGCCGGATATTACTTAAAAACAGGAATTCTTCTGTTCGCACTGTGCGTACTGGCCGCAAGACCGGTTCTGAAGAAGCTTTCCGAGCGGTTTATTGAGCGCTATACGATTGTCACAGTGCTTGTGTATCTTGTCATGTTTTTACTCAGTATCGGCGGACTGGTATTTAATTCTTATCAGCCGTTTCTCTATATGCAGTTTTAAGGGGAGGTGTCAGATTTGGAAAAAGAGAAATTACCGGCATCGTATTTCGTGGGATTTATGTTTGCGATCCTGATTCTGGTCCTTTCCATTGTGAATCTGTTTTCCGGAACGAAGAAAGTCTCGGAGACGGAGAACAGGGAGCTTGCGCAGAAGCCGGAACTGACTGCAGAGGCGGTCGGCAGCGGAAATTATGCAAAGCAGTATCAGGAGTATTTTAACGATCAGTTTGTGTTCCGGGATTCCTGGATCCAGTTAAAGACCGGGTTTGACCGCCTCCTTGGCAAAGTAGAGGAAAACGGAGTCTACATCGGGAAAGATGGTTATCTGATCGAAAAGTTTGAAAAGCCGGACCAGACTACGGTAAATAATACGCTGGGGGCTATGGCGGCCTGGAAAGAGAAGTATAAAGATATCACGCATTACGCAATGATTGTACCGACAGCATCGGAGATTCTGGAGGACAAGCTACCGGCGCTGGCTTTGACAGCGGATCAGGATTCCAGTATTGATCAGGCTTATCAGACGCTGACCGGAAAGGGGCTGACGACAATCGATCTGAGGGACACCTTCCGTAAGAACACGAATCAGCAGCTGTTTTATAAGACGGACCATCACTGGACAACTTCTGCGGCTTATCTTGCTTTCCAGCAGTTTGCGGAGGTGGCAGGGCTTGACACTTCAGCTGTAACATATGAGAAAATGCCTGTGACAGATCAGTTTCAGGGTACGCTTTCCGCAAAAAGCGGATGCCGGACCGGTGTGAAAGAGGAAATCGACGTCTTCATTCCCAAAAAGAATGAAAATACGACACAGGAGCAGGTGTCTTCGATTGTCGAGTATACAGATGATCAGAAAAAAACCGGAAGCTTCTACAACACCGATAAGCTGGATCAGAGAAATGCGTATGAGGTCTTTTTCGGCGGCAATCACGGGCTGTTAAAGATCAAGACACCGACTACGGAGAATAAGCGGCTTTTAGTTCTGAAAGATTCCTATGCGAATTGTTTCCTGCCGTTTCTTGCACCGTATTACCGGGAGATTGTCGTTGTCGATCCGAGATACTATTATGGGGACTTATCGGAACTGATGGAGACAGAATCCATCAATGAAGTGCTGTATCTCTACAGTGCGGATACGTTTTTTGCGGATACTTCTTTTGCCGCGCTGACGGAAGAGTAGGAAGCGGAATTTCCGGATAGTTTGACCCGGCTGGAAAAATGCAAATTGACACCGGGTGGCGATCTATATATAATAAGGATAGAATACGAGCCGGCCCCGAGAGGCCGGAGAGAAGGAGTTCATAACCATGAAAAGAGTATTGCTAAAACTGAGCGGAGAAGCTCTTGCAGGTGATAAAAAGACAGGATTCGACGAGGCAACCTGCCTTGGAGTAGCTCATCAGGTCAAAGAGCTTGTCGATCAGGGAATTCAGGTAGCTATTGTAACTGGAGGAGGGAACTTCTGGAGAGGCCGTACGAGTGAAACGATTGACCGTGTCAAAGCGGACCAGATCGGTATGCTTGCCACAGTAATGAACTGTATCTATGTTTCCGATATTTTCCGTTTCGCAGGCATGGATACAGAAGTATTCACACCATTCGTATGCGGCGCTTTTACAACCCTTTTCTCAAAAGATGCGGCGGTAGAGGCACTCAATAAGGGAAAGGTCATTTTCTTTGCGGGAGGAACCGGACATCCGTATTTCTCCACAGATACCGGTGCGGTATTAAGAGCGATCGAGATTGAGGCAGATGCGATGCTGCTTGCAAAAGCGATCGACGGAATCTACGACAGCGATCCGAAAGTCAATCCGGAAGCGAAGAAGTACGATGAGATTTCCATTCAGGAAATTATCGATAAGAAGCTGATGGCGGTCGATCTGACTGCATCCATCATGTGCCTGGAGCACAAAATGCCGATGCTGGTATTCGGGCTGAGCGAGGAGAACAGCATTGTCAATACCATGAGCGGGAACTTTACAGGAACGAAAGTGACTGTTTAAGAAAGATCACAGGAGGAACTATCTATGCATGAACAATTAAAGGTATACGAAGAAAAAATGCAGAAAACAATGAAGAGTCTGGACAGCGATCTTGCGGCAATCCGTGCCGGAAGAGCAAACCCGCATATTCTGGACAGACTTACGGTGGATTATTATGGAGTACCGACTCCGATCCAGCAGGTGGCAAATGTTTCTGTTCCGGAAGCCCGGATGATTCAGATTCAGCCGTGGGAGAAAAGCATGTTAAAGGAGATCACAAAAGCGATCCAGACATCTGATATCGGAATCAATCCGACAAACGATGGACAGGTAATCCGTCTTGTGTTCCCGGAACTGACGGAAGACCGTCGTAAAGAGCTTGCCAAGGACGTGAAGAAAAAAGGTGAACAGGCAAAGGTTGCCATCAGAAATATCAGAAGAGACGGAAATGATGCCTTCAAGAAGTTAAAAGGCACAGAAGTTTCAGAAGACGCAATCAAAGATATGGAAGATGAACTTCAGAAAGTGACGGATAAATATATCAAAGAAGTCGATAAGGCAGTAGAGGCAAAGACAAAAGAAGTCATGACCGTATAAGGAAAACCGGCGGGAAAAGCGGAGCAAGGAGGGAATGGCCTCCTTGCTCTATATTTATCAAGGAGGAAGTGTTATGAAGATACCTCAGCATGTCGCTATTATTCTGGATGGAAACGGAAGATGGGCGAAGAAGAAAAATATGCCTCGTAACTACGGCCATGCACAGGGAAGTAAAAATGTAGAAAGAATCTGTGAGGCCGCCTACAAAATGGGAATCAAATACCTGACAGTTTACGCCTTTTCCACAGAGAACTGGAACCGTCCTGCGGATGAAGTCAATGCATTGATGAAGCTTCTGCGCAATTATATGAAAACCTGTCTGAAGACTGCGGAGAAAAACCGGATGCGGGTACGGGTGATTGGAGATAAAAGCGGACTGGATGATGACATCCGCAACAGAATCAAAGAGCTTGAGAAGGCGTCGGATAAAAATGACGGATTGAATTTCCAGATTGCAATCAATTATGGAAGCCGTGACGAAATGCTGCGTGCCATGCGGAAGATGGCAGAAGATGTGAAAGAGGGGAAAGTGCTGCCTGAGCAGATCGATGGACCGCTCTTTGAGTCTTATCTGGATACATACGGAATTCCGGACCCGGATCTTTTGATCCGTACAAGCGGGGAATTGCGCCTTTCGAACTATCTTCTATGGCAGATGGCCTACACAGAATTTTATTTTACCGATGTTCTCTGGCCTGATTTTACGAAAGAGGAATTAGAAAAAGCAATTTTGCAATATAATAATAGAGACCGGAGATACGGGAAAGTGAAGGAGGAAGAAGCAGATGTTTAAGACAAGACTGTTAAGCGGGATACTGCTCGTGGCTATTGCGCTTGCCACGATTATTCCAGGAAATGATATCCTGTTTGTGCTGCTTCTTCTAATCAGTCTGATCGGAATGAGCGAACTGTATAAAGTAAGCCGGCTGCAGGCCTCTCTTCCTGGAATTGTCGGCTATGCAGCAGCAGCGGCATATTATCTGCTGATCCGGCTTGAGGTCAAAGGCCCGGGAGAAAACAGGATCCTGCAGTATATTGACGGACAGGGGCTTGCCCTGCTTGTTATTGTATTTTTGATTGTTCTGATGGCAGTATATGTATTTTCGTATCCAAAGTATGTGTCGGAAGAGATGATGCTCATCTTTTTTGGTGTTTTTTACGTGGCGGTGATGCTGTCATATGTTTACCGGGCAAGAATGATACCGGAGGAGGGAGCGTATCTGGTATGGCTCGTATTTCTTTGCTCCTGGGGATGCGATACCTGTGCTTACTGTGTCGGAATGCTGATTGGAAAGCACAAAATGTCTCCAAAGCTCAGCCCCAAAAAATCGGTGGAAGGAGCGGTCGGCGGAGTAGTGGGAGCGGCGCTTCTGGGCGCGCTTTATGCTGCGGCGGTGAGCCATTTCGCAGACGCGGATGCGTCGCCGGCACTGTATGCTTTGATCTGCGGAGCGGGCGGACTGATTTCCATGGTAGGTGATCTGGCCGCATCTGCAATCAAAAGAAATCATAATATCAAGGATTACGGGAAACTGATTCCGGGACACGGAGGAATTCTGGACCGGTTCGACAGCGTGATCTTTACGGCACCGATCATTTATTATCTGAGTATCTTTTTTATTTAATAAGTAGTCAGGAGAAGAAACATGAAAAAAATTGCCATATTAGGATCCACCGGTTCGATCGGCACCCAGACGCTTGACGTGGTGCGAGAGAACGGGGACATTGAGGTCGTCTCTCTGGCGGCAGGATCCAATACAGAGCTTCTGGAAAAGCAGGTTCGTGAGTTTCATCCGAAAGTTGTCTGTGTCTATCAAAAAGAACGTGCGGCGGACTTAAAAGAGCGCCTTAAGGATAAAACTGTAAAAATTGTCACAGGAATGGATGGCCTGATTGAGGCGGCTTGTATTCCTGAAGCGGAGATTGTTGTGACGGCGGTTGTAGGGATGATTGGTATCCGGCCGACGATTGCCGCCATTGAAGCTGGAAAAGATATTGCACTTGCAAATAAGGAGACCCTTGTTACAGCGGGACATCTGATTATTCCGCTTGCCAGGGAAAAGGCAATCCGTATCCTTCCGGTGGACAGTGAGCACAGCGCGATTTTTCAATCCCTGCAGGGAAATGCCGGAAATAAAATACAGAAGATTCTTTTGACGGCGTCCGGCGGACCATTCCGCGGGAAAAAGCAGGAAGATCTGCTGAATGTCAACGTGGAAGATGCGCTGAAGCATCCGAACTGGTCCATGGGAAGAAAGATCACGATTGACTCTTCCACCATGATCAATAAAGGCCTGGAAGTAATCGAAGCCAAATGGCTGTTTGATGTATCCGTAGATGAGATTCAGGTTGTGGTCCAGCCGCAGTCGGTGATCCATTCCATGGTGGAGTACGAGGATGGCTCTGTGATTGCACAGCTTGGAACACCGGACATGAAGCTTCCGATCCAGTACGCGCTATATTATCCGGAACGAAGATATCTTCCGGGCGACCGCCTGGATTTCTGGAGCCTTTCCCATCTGGACTTTGAAAAGCCGGATCTGGATACTTTTTACGGGCTGGCACTTGCCTATGAGGCAGGAAGAGAGGGAGGCAGCATGCCGACCGTGCTGAATGCAGCCAACGAGCTGGCTGTCAGCATGTTCTTAGACAGACAGATCACATATCTGGAAATCGTGGAGATTATAGAGGACTGTATGAAGGCTCATAAGAAGATTGAGAATCCTTCCTTAGAACAGATTCTTATGACTGAACAGGAAACATATGAAAGAATTCGCAGCAGGAGGTAGCAGACAGTTTGGGAATTATTCTTGCAATTATCATTTTTGGATTTATCATTTTTATCCATGAGTTTGGACATTTTCTTCTTGCCAAACTCAACGGGATTGAGGTGCAGGAGTTTTCTATCGGAATGGGGCCGAAAATCGTAGGATTTCAGAGAAAAGAAACGCAGTATTCCATCCGGATTCTGCCGCTTGGCGGATTCTGTGCCATGGGCGAGGACGAAACTGAGGACGGGGAGAGCGTCGGGAATTTCAACCAGAAATCCCCGTGGAGACGGATCAGTGTCATCGTAGCAGGGGCAGGATTCAATTTTATTCTGGCTCTGATCGGAGCCATCATTATTACAGCGTGGATCGGCGTGGACAAACCGATTGTAGCTTCGGTGGAAGAGAATTATCCGGCGGCTGAGGCAGGACTGCAGGCCGGGGATGTTATCAAAGAAATCAACGGACGCAGTATCCATCTGTTTCGGGATGCAACGACTTATAATCAGTTTCACCAAAATGAGGAGATTGATCTGACTTATGAGCGGGACGGCGTGGAGACAACGGTTCATTTAACGCCGCAGTGGGATGAAGAAAGCGGAATGTACCGGTATGGGTATTCTGGTGGCGGATATGTAAAGACCGGCTTTTTTGAAACGATAAAATACAGTTTCTACGTGGTTGAATACTGGATCACATCCACAATCGAAAGCCTGAAGATGCTCGTTACGGGACAGATCGGAATGGACAGCATGTCCGGTCCGGTAGGAATTGTCGATGTGGTGCAGGATACCTACAATCAGAGCAGAAGCGGCGGAGCATCGCTTGTATTTCTTAACATGCTGAATCTTATGATTCTGCTTTCTGCCAACCTGGGTGTCATGAACCTGCTTCCGATTCCGGCACTGGACGGTGGGAGGCTTGTATTCCTGATCATAGAAGTGATCCGCGGGAAACGGGTGCCGCCGGAGAAAGAAGGCTATGTTCATATGGTCGGAATGGTTTGCCTGCTTTTGTTGATGGTTTTTGTAATGTTCAATGATATACAGAGAATTTTTCTCTGAATTACAGAAGGTGCCGCACGGATGTGCGGTGCCTTTTCCTGTTTAACAGGAAACCTCGTTCCCTGTTAAATAAAAACGCTCCGCGGGATGCACACTCGCACGAAGCAGAAATTTGTCGCTGCAGAGACCGCGCTCGGCGCGAGAGTTCCGCGGGCGGAACTCTTTGTTCTCTTCAAGGCATGTTTTCGGAAGTGCCTTCATATCTTGAAAAGAAGAAATGCTTTGAGGTGGGCATGAACGAAATTTACGGAATGCAGGAAAACAATATTGATAAAGGGAAGCTGAAAATACAGATCACATCGGAGGCTACATCCTTCCCGGTGGAGGACGCAAGTATCCGGATCACCTATACCGGGGTGCCGGATCAGACGATTGAGACTGTCTCCACAGATTCTTCCGGACAAACGGAGACGCTGGAGTTGCCGGCCCCTCCGGTAGAGTACAGTCTGGATGAGCGTCAGGAGGAACAGCCTTACTCGGAATATACACTGGAAGTAACAGCGCCAGGATTTGAACCGATTCAGATCGCGGGAACAGAGATTCTCTCGGGGGTAACTGCGCTTCAGAATATCCGGATGCTTCCTCTGGAACGTGAGGAAGGTCAGGAGGTCTATGTGATTCCGGCACATACGCTGTTTGGAAATTATCCGCCCAAAATTCCGGAAGCTGAAATCAAGCCGATGGACGAATCAGGAGAGATTGTTTTGAGCCGTGTTGTAGTGCCGGAGTACATTGTTGTACATGATGGGTCACCGCGGGATTCTACGGCATTGAATTACTATGACAGATACAAGGATTATATTAAAAATGTGGCGTCCAGCGAAATATATGCGACATGGCCGGAGGAAGCGATCAAGGCGAATGTCCTTGCAATTATGTCCTTTACATTGAACAGGGTTTACACAGAATGGTACAGAAATCAGGGCTTTGAATTTACGATTTCCTCCTCCACTGCCTTTGACCATAAGTGGATTCCGCAACGGAATATTTACGACACGATTTCCGTAGTTGTGGATGATCTGTTTGCGTCCTATCTTTCCAGACCGAACGTACGCCAGCCGATCCTGACTCAGTATTGCGACGGAAAACAGGTGACCTGTCCGGGGTGGATGACCCAGTGGGGTTCCAAAGATCTGGCGGATCAGGGATACAGTGCAATCCAGATCCTGCGTTATTTTTACGGAAGTGACATGTATATCAATACCGCCCAGGAGATTTCCGGGATTCCGTCATCGTGGCCGGGTTACACATTGGAAAATGGGTCTTCCGGCAGCAAAGTTCTGCAGATGCAGGAACAGCTGAATGTGATTGCGGGAGCCTATCCGGCGATTCCGAAAGTGGATGCGGACGGAATTTACGGTCCAAGGACGGAAGCGTCAGTCCGTAAGTTTCAGGAAGTGTTCGGGCTTCCGCAGACGGGGAAAGTAGATTACCGGACCTGGTATAAAATTTCGGAGGTCTATGTGGGCGTTTCCAGGATTGCGGAACTTGTATAAAAGAATAAATAGGGTTGCGTATCGGGCAGGAATTTCTCTATAATAGACAGTAAAGGATGATTACGGAGAAAAGCATGAGAAAAAGAGAAAACAGATTCTTAAAAGGATGCGTTGTTCTGTGCGTCATATTGATTCTGGCAGTTGCGGCAGGACTTGCCGGTTTGTTCCGCGGGTCTGTGTCAACGGTTAAAGAGAGGACTGCTTCTTCAGCAGAACAGCCGGTATTTCAGGAAGTCGAAATTCCGGCCGAAGAAGTAGCGGAGAAATTTTATTACAGTACGTTAAGCGAAGAAGAACAGCAGGTGTATCAGGCTGTTCTTCAGGGTGTCCGGAATAATTCGGAAACGATTAACGTGGAGATGACAGATGCAAAGCGGGTCAACCAGATTTATGAATTTGTTCTGAATGATTTCCCGGATATTTTTTGGTGCAGCGGTGCGGCGGAGACGACAGCTTATCAGATTCCGGGAGGAGGATATTCTGAGTTTTGCCCGGAGTATACCTACGAGGGGGAACAGAAGGAACAGATGCAGGCGCAGATTGAAGCGGAGGCAGAGGCCATTCTTGGTGCGGCGGATGTATCACAGAGCGATCCGGAATATGACAGAATCCGGTATGTCTATGAATATGTTATCCGTTCGGTTGACTATGTGGAAAATGCAAGTGACAGTCAGAATCTCTACAGCGCGCTTGTCAATAAGGAGTCTGTCTGCGCCGGTTATGCGCGGGAGACCCAGTATCTTCTGGAACGGCTTGGAGTATTCTGCACATATGTCACAGGGACAACCAGAGGACAGCCGCACGCATGGAATCTGGTCCGGTGTGACGGGAACTATTATTACGTGGACACCACCTGGGGCGATCCGGTCTTCCTTCAAACCGACGGCGGGTCGATTCCGGAAGAACAGCAGATTCAGTACGATTATCTTTGCTGCAGTGAACAGGAACTATTCCGGACGCACGAACTGGATGCAGATGTTACATTTCCGTCCTGTACTGCTGTGAACGATAATTACTATGTAAGAGAGGGATGCTATTACCAGCGTTTTGACCAGGACCGGATGCAAAAACAACTGAATGAGGAGATTTCTTCCAAAGAGCCGGTTTCTGTCTTCAAGTTTTCAGGGCAGTCAGCTTACGAAGAGTCCAGAGACAGGCTTATGAACGGGCTGATACGGGATGCGGCATCGATTCTGGCACAGCAGAACGGCCTTTCAAGTGCCCGGTATTCCTATCAGGACGATCCGGTTCTGTGTAAGATCACCGTTTACTGGCAGTATGAATAAAAAGGAAGAAAATTCCGGAAAAGCGTTGAAAAACAAAAAGAGATATGGTAAAATCTTTACAATTTGAGAAGGAGGGCGCTCGAGTATCGAAAAGACACTCATGCGCCTTTCTTTTTGCGCAAACAAACATATAGAAACTACGAAGGGATAAGGTGAAGCTATGAAAGCATTTCTGATTTTGGAAGACGGAACCGTCTTTGAAGGAACAAGCATCGGCTCGAAGAGAGAGATGATCAGTGAAATTGTCTTTAACACCTCTATGACAGGTTATCTTGAGGTCCTTACGGATCCTTCTTATGCCGGACAGGCAGTTGTCATGACTTACCCGTTAATTGGAAATTATGGAATTACTCCTGACATGGAGTCGAAAAAAGCGTGGCCGGACGGCTATATTGTGAGAGAACTCTCCAGAATGCCGAGCAATTTCCGGTGCGAAGGAACGATACAGGAATTTCTGGAAAAGCAGGATATTCCGGGCATCGCAGGCATTGATACCCGTGCTCTTACGAAGATCCTGAGAGAAAAGGGAACCATGAACGGTATGATTACAACCAATGCTGCCTATAATCTGGAAGAGGTACTTCCGAAGATTGCGGCATATGAGGTTGGAGACGTTGTTTCCAAAGTAACATGTAAAGAGCCTTATGTGCTTCCGGGAGACGGCTACAAGGTTGCGCTGATGGACTACGGTGCAAAGAACAACATTGCCAGGTCCCTGAATCAGAGGGGCTGTGAGGTTACCGTGTATCCGGCTCATACAAAGGCGGAGGAAGTACTGGCGGCAAACCCGGACGGGATCATGCTTTCCAACGGCCCTGGAGACCCGAAGACATGTACCGGTATTATCGAAGAAGTCAGAAAGTTTTATGAAAGTGATGTGCCGATTTTCGCGATCTGCCTCGGGCATCAGTTGATGGCACTTGCAAATGGGGGAGATACCCACAAGCTGAAATATGGACACCGCGGCGGAAACCATCCGGTGAAAGACCTGAGCACAAACCGTGTTTACATTTCCTCACAGAATCATGGTTATGTCGTTGATGACGCAACCTTGAGTCAGGAAATCGCAAAACCGGCGTTTGTCAATGTCAATGACGGAACCAATGAAGGAATGGAATACACCGGAAAGAAGATCTTTACCGTACAGTTCCATCCGGAAGCATGTCCTGGACCGCAGGACTCCGGATATCTTTTTGACCGGTTTATGGAAATGATGGGAGGGGACAGATAATGCCAAGAAATCAGGATATTAAAAAAGTATTAGTAATCGGATCCGGGCCGATTGTCATCGGCCAGGCAGCTGAGTTTGACTATGCAGGAACACAGGCCTGCCGTTCCCTGAAAGAGGAGGGAATCGAAGTTGTACTTCTTAACTCAAACCCGGCCACCATCATGACAGATAAGGATATTGCAGACAGGGTTTACATCGAGCCTCTGACGGTAGAAGTAGTAGAAGAACTGATCCGCAAAGAAAAGCCGGACAGTATTCTTCCGACACTGGGAGGCCAGGCCGGACTGAATCTTGCCATGGAGCTGGATGAGGCAGGATTTTTAAAAGAAAACAATGTGCGTCTGATCGGAACGACATCCGAAACGATCAAAAAGGCGGAGGACCGTCTGGAATTCAAGGCCACAATGGAAAAGATCGGAGAGCCGGTGGCGGCATCCCTTGTCGTGGAAAACGTACCGGACGGCGTGGCATTTGCAGAGGAGATCGGTTATCCGGTCGTTCTGCGTCCGGCTTATACCCTTGGCGGAAGCGGCGGTGGTATTGCCCATGACCGGGAGGAAATGGTGGAGATTCTGGAAAACGGACTTCGTCTTTCCCGTGTGGGTCAGGTACTTGTAGAGCGCTGTATCGCAGGATGGAAAGAGATTGAATATGAAGTGATGCGGGATGGAAATGGAAATTGCATTACCGTATGTAATATGGAAAACATCGACCCGGTCGGTGTTCATACCGGAGACAGTATTGTTGTGGCACCGTCTCAGACGCTGGGGGATAAAGAGTATCAGATGCTGAGAACTTCTGCTTTGAATATTATCAGCGAGCTGAACATTACCGGAGGGTGTAATGTGCAGTATGCTCTTCACCCGGATACGTTTGAATACTGTGTTATTGAGGTCAATCCGCGTGTGAGCCGCTCTTCTGCACTTGCATCCAAGGCGACAGGATACCCGATTGCAAAAGTGGCGGCAAAGATCGCACTTGGCTATACTCTGGACGAAATCAAAAACGCCATTACCGGAAAGACTTATGCAAGTTTTGAGCCGATGCTGGATTACTGTGTTGTCAAGATCCCGCGTCTGCCGTTTGATAAATTTATCAGTGCCCAGAGAACACTGACCACACAGATGAAAGCGACCGGGGAAGTCATGAGTATCTGTGACAATTTCGAAGGCGCACTGATGAAAGCAATCCGTTCTCTGGAACAGCATGTAGACAGCCTGATGTCCTACGATTTCTCGGATCTGTCTGATGAGGAACTGATGGAAAAGCTTCATATTGTAGATGACAGACGGATCTGGATGATTGCAGAGGCCCTGAGAAGAGGCGTTTCCTACGATGTCCTTTACAGCATTACAAAAATTGACAAATGGTTTATTGATAAATTCGCCATCATTGTAGAGATGGAGAAAGCCCTGAAAGACGGACCGCTGACACCGGAACTCTTAAAAGAAGCAAAACGGATCGAATTTCCGGATCATGTCATTGCATCTCTGACCGGTAAGACCGAGGGAGAGATCCATCAGATGCGCATGGACAACGGAATCCGTGCGGCATACAAGATGGTAGATACCTGTGCGGCAGAGTTCGCTGCAAGCACACCGTACTATTATTCTGTATTCGGCAGTGAAAATGAAGTAGAAAAAACAAGTGGAAAGAAGAAAGTTCTTGTCCTTGGCTCCGGCCCGATCCGCATCGGTCAGGGAATTGAATTCGATTTCTGCTCCGTACATTGTACCTGGGCATTCAAAAAAGAAGGCTATGAGACAATCATCGTCAATAATAACCCGGAGACAGTCAGCACTGACTTTGACATCGCAGACAAACTTTATTTCGAGCCGTTGACACCGGAAGATGTGGAAAGCATCGTAGATATTGAGAAACCGGACGGCGCTGTTGTGCAGTTCGGCGGACAGACAGCCATCAAGCTGACTGAGGCACTGATGAAGATGGGAGTTCCGATCTTCGGTACTTCGGCAGAAAATGTAGATGCAGCGGAAGACAGAGAACTCTTTGACGAAATCCTAGCAAAATGTAAGATTCCGCGCCCGACAGGTGGAACGGTCTTTACAGCAGAGGAAGCGAAAAAGGTTGCAAACGAACTGGGTTATCCGGTTCTTGTAAGACCGTCCTACGTTCTTGGCGGCCAGGGCATGCAGATTGCCATCAACGACCATGATATCGACGAGTTTATCGGAATCATCAACCGGATCGCACAGGAGCATCCGATTCTGGTAGACAAGTACCTGATGGGAAAAGAGATCGAGGTTGACGCGGTGTGCGACGGAGAAGATATCCTGATTCCGGGTATTATGGAGCATATCGAAAGAGCCGGTATTCACTCCGGAGACAGTATCTCCGTTTACCCGGCCCAGAGCATTTCCGCAGTAACAAAGCGGAAGATCGAAGAGTACACAAGAAGACTTGCCAGAGCTTTGAATGTCATCGGTATGATTAACATTCAGTTCATTGTTTGCGGGGAAGAAGTGTACGTCATCGAGGTGAATCCAAGATCCAGCCGTACCGTTCCGTATATCAGCAAGGTGACAGGCATCCCGATCGTTCCGCTTGCAACAAAAGTCATTATCGGACATAAGATCCGTGAGATGGGATATACTCCGGGACTGCAGAAAGAGGCGGAATACATCGCAATCAAGATGCCGGTATTCTCTTTTGAGAAAATCCGCGGGGCAGACATCAGCCTTGGACCGGAAATGAAGTCCACCGGAGAATGTCTTGGAATTGCGAAGACATTTAACGAGGCGTTATACAAAGCCTTCCTTGGAGCTGGCATCAAACTTCCAAAATATAAGAATATGATTATGACCGTGCGGGATGAGGACAAGCCGGAAGCGGTAGAGATCGGACGCAGATTCGAGGCTCTCGGATACCGGATCTTTGCAACAGCCGGAACAGCGGAAGCCCTCAAAGAAGCAGGGGTAAAAGCAATTTCTGTCAACAAGATCGAGCAGGCATCACCGAACCTTCTGGATCTGATCCTGGGACATGAGATTGACCTTGTTATCGATACTCCTCCGCAGGGAGCAGATCATGCAAGAGATGGATTTACAATCCGCAGAAATGCCATCGAAACAGGTGTGACTGTACTGACTGCGATGGATACGGCAGGAGCACTGGTAACAAGCCTTGAAAATACCAATATCAAAGAACTGACTTTGATTGATATCGCAAAAGTTCAGTAGTATAATTGAAGACAGAACATAAAAGAGAAGCGCTATGGTCCATCCGGATCATAGCGCTTGGTAATTTGACAGCAGGAGGGAAGCGTTATGTACAAAATTCTGATTATCGAAGATGATATGACCATTGCAGAAACCCTGGCATCCCATCTGACCCGGTGGGGATATGAGGTGAAATATGTGGAGGATTTCAAGAATATTCTGGAAGAGACGGCGGCCTGTTCGCCGCACCTTATTCTTCTGGACATCATGTTGCCGTTTTTCAATGGGTTCCACTGGTGCCAGAGAATCCGGGAATTTTCCAAAGTGCCGATCATCTTCCTGTCATCGGCATCTGACAATATGAATATCGTCATGGCCATGAATATGGGCGGAGATGATTTTGTAGAAAAGCCGTTCGACCTGAATGTTCTGACGGCAAAAGTTCAGGCACTGCTGCGGAGGAGTTATTCTTTTCAGGGAAATATCAATGTGATTGAGCATAAAGGCCTGATTCTGAACATGAGTGACGCTTCGGTTCTGTATGAAGGTGCGCGGATTGATCTTACGAAAAATGAATATAAAATTTTACAGTGCCTGATGGAACGTGCGGGGAAAATTGTCTCCCGGGAGGACATTATCACGAAACTCTGGGAGGACGACAGCTTTATCGATGACAATACGCTGACAGTCAATATGACAAGGCTGAGGAAAAAGCTGGATAAGGCCGGCCTGCCGGATATCATTCTGACCAAAAAAGGAATCGGTTACATGATAAAGGAGTGAGAGAACCATGGTGAAAGGATATTTGAAAGACAGGATGCTGGCCTGGGCGGTTTTTCTGTTTTTTTACGCGGCATTGTTTCTGATCGGATATTTATATGATATTCCGATGGAAAAGGTCTTTTATATAGCAGAGTTTACTCTGGCCGGAGCGTTTCTCTGTTTTCTGGTGGATGTGACGAAATATGCAGGCCGGTGGAAAGAACTGAAGCGCCGGATCGAGACGATGGATACCTGTTCCGGAATATTTTATACATCACCTGGAGCGATGGATGCTCTTTACCGGCAGCTGATTGAGAAGATGGCACATGAAAAGGAAGAGGTTCTGTACGAGGATGGACTCAAATATAATGATATGATGGATTACTACGGCATGTGGGCGCATCAGATTAAGACTCCGATCGCCGCCATGCGGATTCTTCTGCAGTCCGGCCGGGAGAGTGAAGAAGAAAAGATTGACCGGAAACTCTATGATTCTCTGCAGATGGAGCTGTTTAAGACGGAACAGTATGTGGAGATGGTGTTGTCCTACCTGAGAATCGGTGACATATCCAAAGATATGGTACTGACAAACTGCGATCTTGGGAAAGTGGTGCGCCAGGCCGTCAAGAAGTACTCCAGACTGTTTATCCTGCAAAAGCTCTCGCTGGAACTGGGTGAAATCAAGGAGACGGTGCTGACAGATGAAAAATGGCTCTCCTTTGTGGTAGAGCAGATCCTTTCCAATGCGCTGAAGTATACGAAAAAAGGAAAGATTTCCATCTATATGAAGGACAGTGACCATCTGGTGATTGAAGATACCGGAATCGGGATTTCCAGCGAGGATCTTCCGAGAATCATGGAGAAGGGCTATACCGGATATAACGGCAGAAAGGACAAAAAGTCCACCGGAATCGGCCTTTATCTCTGCAAGAAAGTGATGGACAAATTAAACCACGGGATTCAGATTTCCTCCCAACCGGATAAAGGAACGAAAGTAACGCTGGACCTGGGGCGCCGGGAACTGGATGTGGAATAAGCGGGATTCTCTACCTTTCAAAATCGTAAGGTTTGCGGATGGATTGTAAGCCGAATCGATGGAAAAGACCATCGGGGGTTGACTATAATAAAGGCATAGAAAAGAACAGAATTTCAGAAAGGTGGAGAAGCAGATGACGATTCTTGAAGTGCAGAATCTAAAGAAAACATATACAACACGTTTTGGAGGGAATCAGGTAGAAGCCCTGAAAAATGTGACCTTTTCCGTGGAAGAAGGAGAGTACGTCGCAATCATGGGAGAGTCCGGTTCCGGAAAGACGACACTTTTGAATATTCTTGCAGCGCTGGATAAGCCGACAGGCGGGCGCATCAAGCTGAAAGGGAGAGATCTTTCTACAGTGCCGGAGAGGGAGATCGCAACATTCCGGAGACAGAATCTGGGATTTGTATTCCAGGATTTTAATCTTCTGGATACTCTTTCCATCCGTGATAATATCTTCCTTCCGCTTGTGCTTGCAGGAAGGAAGTATCCGGAGATGGAAAAGCGGCTGGAGCCGATCGCAAAGAGTCTTGGAATTTATGAGCTTCTTTCCAAGTTTCCCTATGAAGTATCCGGAGGACAGAAGCAGCGGACGGCGGTGGCCAGAGCATTGATTACCAAACCACAGTTGATTCTTGCAGATGAGCCGACCGGTGCGCTGGATTCCAGGGCTGCGGACGATCTGCTGAACCAGTTTTCAAGGATTAATCAGACGGGACAGACCATTCTTATGGTAACCCACTCTGTGAAAGCGGCAAGCCATGCCGGCAGAGTCCTTTTCATCAAAGATGGCGAAGTCTTCCATCAGATTTACCGGGGCAATATGAAAAATGAAGAGCTGTACCAGAAGATTTCAGACACCTTGACGGTACTGACCACAGGAGGTGAGCGGCATGTTTAAATCGATTTACATCCGGCTTGCATTCACCAACCTGAAGAAAAACAAACGGTCGTATCTTCCGTTTCTGGTAACCAGCATCATCACGATCATGCTGTTTTTCGATATGTCGATCATCATGGACAATTCCGGAATTAAAGAAATGCCGGGGGCAGGCAGCATGAGAAGCATTCTCGGATTTGGTACAGTCATTGTTGCAATCTTCGCGTGTGTATTTCTTTTCTACACAAACAGCTTCCTGATCAAGCAGAGGAGAAAAGAGATCGGCCTTTATAATGTTCTCGGAATGGGAAAGAAAGAGATTGCCATTATGATGTTCTGGGAATCCTTGATGGTCGGAGGCGCCAGTATCCTGGCGGGAATTCTTGGCGGAATTATCCTTGGAAGACTGATGTTTCTTCTGCTCTATAAGATTATCGGATATCAAACATCCCTTCAGTATGAAGTGACGGGCAGCAGTATCAGCACGACCCTGATTCTTTTTGCGGTAATTTTTTTTGTAGCATTTGTATCCAATCTGATTCAGGTGCGTAAAGCAAATCCGATTGAACTTCTCAGAGGCGGAAATGTAGGTGAAAAAGAGCCAAAAACCAAGATTTTGCTTACTGTTTTCGGAGTCGTGACAATCGCGGCAGGTTATATACTGGCCAATATCGTAGAAAATCCGATTGAAGCGATCAGTGTCTTCTTTGTAGCGGTGCTCCTTGTCGTTATCGGAACATACGCGTTGTTTGTTGCAGGAAGTATAGCATTTTTAAAACTTCTGAGAAAAAATAAATCTTTTTATTATAAGGCGAAACATTTTCATTCTGTCTCCGGCATGATTTACCGGATGAAGCAGAATGCAGTAGGACTTGCCAATATCTGTATTTTGAGTACAATGGTACTGGTTACGCTTTCAACGACAGTCGGCCTGAATCTGGGAATGGAAAACATAATGGGAAACCGGTTCCCAAAGGAGCTGATTCTAACCATTGATCAGAGCAATGAGGAAACGATCCGGACTGTGGATACCATAGTGGCAGAAGAACTGAACCGGCAAGGAATCCGGCAGGAAAATGGATATCGGTGTCAGTACGTCGCCATGGTGACGGATAAAGAAAAAGATGGATTTTCCTTCTATGCGTTCGGCAGTCTCTTTTACCCTAACCGGGTGCTGGTACAGATTGCTCCGGTATCATACTATAATGAGATGATGGGAGAAAATCTGGAGCTTTCGGATCAGGAAGCAGTCATATACACTTCTTCCAAAACGCCTTATGGAAAGGATCATTTCCGGATTGAAGACACGGATTTTACCATTGTAGAAGAGCCGGATGCAATTCCGATGGAAAAGAAGCAGAACTTCCCTGTAATGGAGTCTTATATCCTGTTCGTCAAAGATCAGACGGTCATTAACAATCTGATCTCATCCCTGCCGGAATCCGGAGAAGTATCGATGGAATATTCCTATGGGTTTGATCTGACCGGAAGCGAAGAGAAAAAAGAGGCAGCAGCAGAGGCCATTACCAACAGGATTCAGAATGATTACGGAATCGGAGGATACCTGGAACTCCGGGGCGTCTACGAAGAAGATTTCCATATGTTTTACGGAAGCTTCTTCTTCCTTGGAATTTTCCTCGGCGGTCTGTTCCTGATGGCAACCGTACTGATTATCTACTATAAGCAGATTTCCGAAGGATTTGAGGACCGGAACCGGTATCAGATCATGCAGAAAGTCGGCATGAGCCGGCGGGAGGTTAAAAAAACCGTCAACAGTCAGATCAGGATGGTATTTTTCCTGCCGCTTGGACTTTCGGTTCTCCATCTGGCAGCGGCATTCCAGCTGATTCGAAGACTTCTTTCGTCATTTAATCTGACGAACACAAACCTGATTGTTGCATGTACAATTGGAACGGTTCTTATCTTTGCGTTGATTTATGCGTTTGTCTTTAAACTGACGGCAAGAGAATATTATAAAATTGTTACCAGATAACCGGGAAAGGGCACTGTGTTTGAAAATGCAGTGCCTTTGTGTTATGATAAAACCAGTTTGGAAAAGAAGCAAAAGGAGGGCAAGATGATGATTACACATAAGGAAGAACGGGAAATTCAAAAGGCAGAGCACGCTTCCGGCGGTGCGGGATACATTCTCAAAGAAGCACTGATCAAAGGAGAACAGCTTGGAGATGGCTGCGGCATGTTCAGCGAGGTGACAATCAAGCCCGGATGCGAGCTTGGATACCATGAGCATCATGGCGAAACAGAAACGTATTACCTTTTAAAAGGAAAGGGAATCTACAATGAAAACGGCACAAAACGCGAAATCTGTGCGGGTGATGTGACGTTCTGCCCGGACGGAGAGGGCCACGGACTTGTAAATGACGGAGACGAGGATATCATATTTATCGCTCTCATCCTGAAAAAGAAATAAAAAAATCTACAGGATTTCCGCATGCGGCGGGCTGCTTTTGCAGCAGCGTTTTCCGCTGCAGTGCGGTTTTTTCTGTAGAATCATCTTTCGGGAGAAGAATTCCCGGACTTATCGCGATTTTGCGAAAAATTCTTGGACTGCCTGGAGCAGTGCGGTATTCTGTTCCGGAAGCATCAGGCAGAACCGGAAAAACTGAGTTCCGAGTCCCTCGAAAGAGGAACAGTCCCGGATCATCAGCTTCTGGCGGATCAGGCAGTCAAAAAGACCGGATGCCGTGAGGGAAGGATCCAGAATCTCAACAAGCAGGAAGTTGCTGTCACTCGGATAGACACGAAGAGCAGGAATTTCAGAAAGTCCTTGTATCATGCGGGTACGCTCGCCTGATATGAGGGCTTTTGTTTTAACGATAAACTCTTCCTCGCAGAACAGATGCTCTCCGGCAAAGGTTGCAACACTGTTGACACTCCACGGATTCTGGTGCGTCTTTACATGATCAAGAAAAGCACGGTTTCCGGATGCACCGTACCCGAGACGGAGTCCGGGAGCAGCGAAAAATTTGGAAATTCCCCGGATTACCATCAGATTCGGGAATCTGGAGACGAGAGACATCGCAGAAACTTCTCTGTCGGCGAATTCCGCATAAGTCTCATCGATCATTACAAAAATACCGGCTTTCATACATCCCTCCAGAAGTTCCGCAATCTCTCCGGTTGCAAGTGCGCGGGCGGTCGGATTGTTTGGATTGCAGAGAATCAGAAAGTCTGCATTGTGAGCCGTCAGAAAGTCAAGCAGATCATCCGTGTCAGGCTGAAAGAGGTGTTCCTTTTTCGGAAACCATGTTGTAAAAGAGATTCCGGCAAGATTCAGTTCCCTTTCGTACTCCGAGTAGGAAGGACCGACCTGAACGGCACGTTTTCTCCCGGAGGACTGAATCAGCAGAGAAATCAGCTCGGTAGAACCATTGCCGACAAGAACATGGTCCGGGGATATATGACAGTAGTTACCGATTGCCTGTTTCAGACCTGTATACTCCCGGTCCGGATAATGAGTCATCAGGCGGGAAAAATTCTGACAGACAAGTCCGGCTGTTTTCGCGGGAAAACCGAGAGGATTAACATTTGCGGAAAAACAGATAATTTCCTCCTGCGGCAGATGGTAATATTGCGCGACCTGCTCGAGATCGCTTCCATGAAAAGCGGTTGACTGGCTCATAGTGTATGTCCTCCTAATATTTATAGTTACAAGTTTGACAAGTTTTGATAAATTTTGCACAGGCATTGCCATATGACAGGGAATAATGTTATAATTTCAATTATAGTATATCTGATAAAAAATGCAATGCAAGAGGTGGAAGGCTTGAAAAATAAGATTAAACGCTTTTCAAATGGAGATTTTAGTAAGGAGCAGCCGGATGTAAGGTTTTCAGAGACCAACCTGGTGCTTTTGATTGGAGAAGGGGAAACATTTCAGGGGAGTTTTACGATTGAAAACAGAAAAGAAGCACCGGTAAGAGGACTTGTCTATTCCTCCTCTTTCCGGATACATCTGAAAGAGAGTGGATTTGAGGGGAATCCGGTTGTGATTTCATTCACCTACGATGCAGAAGGGCTGGAGCCCGGATACGTGGAAAACGGAACATTTACCGTGGTTTGTAACGGAGGTGAATATGAGCTTTCCTTTACAGCAGTGATTGAGCGCCCTTATCTAATGACATCCCATGGAAAGGTGCAGAACATGAAGGATTTTAAACTCCTGGCGATGAAGGATTTCCTGGAAGCGCGCAGGCTGTTCCGTTCCATGAGTTTTTATGAGATCCTTCGGTATGAAAATCCAAGGGTGGTGGCGCTCTATAATAATATGCGGAAATGGTCTCTTGGAGAGCAGGCAGTGGAGGAGTTCCTTGTGGGAATCAAGCAGAAGGAATGCCTCTTCCTTTCTCTGTCCGAGTACGAAAAGAAGTTTGAAAGCCCGAATGAGGCGGTGCGGGAGAATATAATCATTACCAAAAATACATGGGGTTATATGCCGATCCGTGCCTCTGTGGAGGGTAATTTTATCCAGATCACGCAGAAGGAGTTTACAACCGATGATTTTGTCGGAAATACGCTGGGATTCCATTATGTGATTACTCCGCAGGTTCTTCATGCCGGAAGAAATTTCGGCCGGATTATTTTTACAACTCCGTACGAACAGATTGCGTACGAGATCGAGGTGACACGGGAAGGAGTGCATACTCCGAAGCATGAGCAGACCTTTTATATGACACAGATTATAAAAGGATATTTTTCCTGTATTACCGGAACGAGCGATCTGTTAAGCTGGGCAGAGGATACGGTGCAGCTGGCCGGGCAAATGGAAAATCTTGGACGGGATGCGGCATTTTGTTCTCTTGTAAAAGCACATGCATACCTGGAAAGCGGTCAGACCGAGGAGGCCGCCAGGATTATCGAAGAGTATAATTACGGACGGTTCGACATGATGAAGCGTCCGGAAAATACAACATATTATCTGTATCTGACGGCGCTTCTGAAAAAGAATGCAAACCATACAGAACATGTGACCGATGAGATAAAGAAGGCATATAATAAGCACCCGAAAATGTGGAGCGCTCTTTGCATGCTTGTTGATATTGATCCGGAATACAGAAATATTACAAGAAGGCTTGCCGCGCTGGAAAAGCATTTCTATGCAGAAAAAGCAGGTCATACACTTCTGTACCTGCAGGCGTTTAAATGTTACCGGGAAGATCCGGTCTGTCTGAAGAAACTTGGAAATTTTGAAATTCGGGTTCTGAGTTTTGGATCCAGATACGGTCTGTTTACACGGGAGCTTGCCCTCTATACAGCGAATCTGGCAGGGCAGCAGAAGAAATTTGACAGACAGCTTTTCAGACTTCTGGAACGTCTGTATACAGATTATCCGGACCCGATGGTGCTGACTTCCATCTGTACGCTTCTGATTAAAGGAAATCAGATCCGGTCCGAGTATTTCAAATGGTATGAGCTTGCGGTAGAACAGGAGATGAAAATCGTACAGCTCTATGAATATTATATGATGACCATCGAGGAGGAGCGAGTCAAAGATCCGCTTCCAAAAGCGGTATGCCTTTACTTTATGCACGGGAATACGCTTACTTATGAAAAGACAGCGTTTCTTTATGCCAATATCATACAGTTTCAGGATGAGGCAGGAGAGATTTACGCCTACTACCGTGACAAGATGGAGGCGTTTGCGTGGGAACAGCTTCTGAAGCGCCATATCAATGAGCCGCTTCGGATTATCTATAAGAAATTCTGCACGGAAGAAAATATGACGGAAGACAGGCTGGAAGCGCTTAACGATATCTGTCATGCTTACGAAGTCAGGACAAAGCTCCCGTTTATGAAGTCTGTCATGGTGATTGAGGAAGACGGGGAAATCCACCAGAGAGTCGGCGTTGTTGATGGCAGCGCGATGATTTTCCTCTACGATAAAGATTCCAGAATTATCTGGGAATCCATGGACGGACGGCATTATACCGATTCGATTCCATATGAAACGACCAGACTTTTTTATGAGATGCGTTTTGTCGAACTGTGCAGAAAATTTGAAAAGAAACCGGATCAGGAAGAAGAATCCGTGCCGGTTCCGGAGCTTTCCTTTGAGAATATCGAGAAACATGGAATGGAGCTGTTTGCGGACGAGGAGATTTTTGATCTTTGTACGAAGAAAATTCAGGAAGACGGATATGAAGAGGAGGAGACTCTTCTGGAAGTATGTTTTGTCCTCTTCCAGAGAGGCCATTTCGACAGGACGACACTGACGTATCTTTCCATGTATTACTGTGGGGCTACCAGGAATATGAAACAGGTGTGGCGCGCGGCGAAAAAGGAGGGGGTACCTTCCGGCAAGATTGCAGAGCGTATCATCACACAGATGGTCTTTTCCGAAAATATTTTCGGAGAAGAGGAAATTTTCTGCGATTACTATGACAGTGGAAACGGGTATTTCCGCCTGATCAGAGCGTATCTTGCGTATATCTCCCGGGAGTATCTGATGCGGGAACGTCAGACAGGAGAGTCGGTATGGAAAGTTGTGGAGAAGGAAGCGTCTGTTGGAGAGCAGCTTCCGGATATCTGCCGGATTTCATATTTAAAATACTATTCAGAGCATGATCTGGAAAGCGCGTCGGAGGAACTGCTTAAACGTTTCTTAAGAGAACTTTGTGAAAAACAGGCTGTCTTTCAGTTCTATCTGAAATATCCAAGGCCATGGCTGCAGGAGGTGATGCTGTATGATAAGAGCATTATTGAATACCGGGCCAAAAAAGGAAGCCAGGTTGTAATTGAATACAAGATCAGAAAAGCGAAAGACCAGGAAGATGAACAGCCGTATCAGAAAGAAATTATGCCGGCTGTTTATGAGGATATTCATGTAAGGACATTTATTCTTTACAGCGATGAGATTCTCGAATACTACTTTAAGGAATTGAAGATGGATGGAAGTACGGCAGTGTCCGAAAAACATGTACTCCGCCTTGACGGTGAAATACCGGCTGTCGGAACTTACGGACGGCTTGATGATATGTCGGAGCTTACAAAAGAAGCCCTGAAACAGGCCATGAATGAGTACAGCCGTGAGAAGGAACTGTCACAGGAATTATTTATGTTATACTAGAATAGGAGAGGGATCATGATGGAAAATGGTGGATATATCATCGGATATGATCTGAATGAAAACGGATGTCAGATCAGTTACTTTGATGAAGAAAAGCATGAGCTCAAGACACTGGAAGTGGCAGCTGACAATTACCAGATTCCGCTGATGGTAGGACATTATAAAGAAGCATGGATGTTCGGGCGCGAAGCGCAGAGAGCAGCGATGATGGACAAGGGGTGGGTGGTTTCCGATCTTTACCGGAAAGCGCAGAGAAATGAGCAGATTGAAAAAGAGGGGACTGTCTATGAGGCAAGATGGCTCCTTGGAAAATTTATTGAATTGACACTGCAGACATTCCGCAAGAAAGAAGTGACCTTTGTTTCGTTTACAGTACCCTGGATTGATCAGGAGATCCGTACATTTTTGAGAGAAGCAGGGGCGCAGGCGGGAGTAGATAAAGCGCGGGTCTATGCAATGGATTATCGTGAAAGCTTCTGTTATTATATGCTTTATCAGCCGAAAGAGCTTTGGCAGTATGAGTCTGCTCTCTTTTACTGTGACCGGGAAAAGATTGAGGCGTATATGTTGAAGCAGCTGAATACGGACTACCGGAGAGAAAAAGAGAATTTCGTCAGCGTGGAAAAGGTTGCAGAAGCCCAGATGGAAGAGCTGAAAGCGGTTTATCCTGTGCTTAATGTCGACAAGGCCAGAAATGCGGACGAACGGTTCCGGCACTTTATTCAGGGAGTGTTTGATAAAAAGCATGTTTCTTCTGTTTACCTGACGGGAGAAGGATTTGAAAACAACTGGTATCCGAATTCGCAGAAAGTGCTTTGCAATGGACGCAGGGCTTTTATCGGCAATAATCTCTACAGCAAAGGAGCCTGCTACTGCGGACTGAAAAAACGGTCCAATTCTCTTGATGTGCCGACGTATCTGGATGAAACAAAGCTGATGGAGCAGATTTGCCTGAAAATGAGGATCGATGGGGTGGATATCTGGTATCCGATTGTTGAGTTCGGAACACACTGGTATGAAGATACCCGTGAATGGGAGGTGCTCCTTGAAAACACTGAGGATATTGAAATTCATATCGAATCCCTTGCAACAGGCCAGTGGAACGTAGAGACTGTTTCCTTCGCGGGAATGCCGAAACGGAAGGAATATTCCATGAAGCTGATTGTCCGCACGGAATTTGATGACGAGCGTACCTGCCGGCTGAGCTTCAGAGATGCAGGATTTGGAGACTTTTTCCCGGCTACGGACTTCAAGGTAGAAAAAATAATTCATCTGGGAGGTACCAATGGGCAGTTTAATTCTTTGTCATAACAAAAAAGCATCACAACCGTACAAGATTACACGCATTCACAGAAAGATCTATACAATAGAAGAACTGTGCTACTATCTCTGCAATAATCTCTATCTGATTGATTATACGATCATGAATGAAAAAATCTGCGAGTGGCTGTATTCGGAACTGGATATGCGGGAACTGGCAGGAGAACTTCTAGATCTGATCCAGAAAAAGGGGACCATTGAACAGTTCGTGCTCCGCATTCTGGAGCATGCCAGAATTTACTCGGAACCGGAGATGGAACATATCCGGAATGTACTGGACAGACTGAAGGATCAGAAAGAGATTGAACGCAGAAAATATAAGGCGGACAATCTGCTGGAAAGCGGTGAATATGAATCTGCGATTCTTGTCTATCTGTCCATTCTGCAGGATGAGAGAGATGAATCCGCGGGAGAACGGTTTTACGGCAAGGTGTACGGATGTCTTGGAGCAGCTTACGGAAGGGAACTTCTCTATGAGCAGGCAGCGTCCATGTACAGACAGGCATATGAGATCTGTCAGGATGAGACAATGCTGACGGCCTATATCTATGCCTGCTCCAGATATATGCAGGAGGATGAATACCGGAAACTTCTCGAGGAAAATCCGTCTTATTCCCGGACGGCGGACCGGGTAGAGCAGATGATTGAAGAAAAGGAGAGCGGGATGAAAGAAGAAGCGGCGCCGGAGATCCTGGAGAAATGGAAGCATCAGTACCGCCGCTATCTATAGAAACGTATTATATTGCGTTTCTCTTTGTTCTGTAGTATAGTAGGAATGCAAAAAGGCCGACAGGCCGAAACTAAGAAAAGGAGCATGGAAAAGTGAACGACAGATATCAGAGTCCATTATCAGAACGGTATGCAAGTAAAGAAATGCAGTATATTTTTTCTCCGGATATGAAATTCAGAACGTGGAGAAAACTTTGGATCGCTTTGGCGGAAACGGAAAAGGAACTGGGACTTCCTATTACGGACGAGCAGATCGAAGAGCTTAAGGCACATGCGGATGACATCAATTACGATGTTGCGAGAGAAAGGGAAAAGCTTGTGCGTCATGACGTTATGTCCCATGTCTACGCTTATGGTCAGCAGTGTCCGAAGGCGAAGGGAATCATCCATCTCGGAGCGACTTCCTGTTATGTTGGAGATAATACAGATATTATCGTGATGGCAGAGGCATTGAAACTGGTCAGAAAGAAACTGGTCAATGTAATCAATGAGCTTGCCGGCTTCGCGGATCAGTATAAAGCGCAGCCGACTCTTGCGTTTACTCATTTTCAGCCGGCGCAGCCGACGACGGTAGGCAAGAGGGCAACGCTCTGGCTCCAGGAATTTTTGATGGACCTGGAAGATCTGGAGTATGTAAGCGGAACATTAAAGCTTTTAGGTTCCAAGGGAACGACCGGAACACAGGCAAGCTTTCTGGAACTTTTTGACGGAGACCAGGAGACGATCGACAAAATTGATCCGATGATCGCGAAGAAAATGGGCTTCTCGGCCTGCTATCCGGTTTCCGGACAGACTTATTCCAGAAAAGTGGATACAAGAGTGCTGAACATTCTTGCAGGTATTGCTGCCAGTGCACATAAAATGTCAAACGATATCCGGCTTCTTCAGCATCTGAAGGAAGTGGAAGAGCCGTTTGAGAAGAATCAGATCGGCTCCTCGGCTATGGCATATAAGAGAAACCCGATGAGAAGTGAAAGAATCGCATCACTTTCCAGATACGTGATGATCGATGCGCTGAACCCGGCTATTACTTCGGCTACCCAGTGGTTTGAGAGAACACTGGATGATTCGGCAAATAAGCGTCTTTCCATTCCGGAAGGATTCCTTGCCATTGACGGTATTCTGGATCTCTGCCTGAATGTGGTAGACGGACTGGTCGTTTATCCGAAAGTCATCGAGAAGCGTCTGATGTCAGAACTTCCGTTCATGGCAACAGAAAACATCATGATGGATGCGGTAAAGGCAGGCGGGGACCGTCAGGAACTGCATGAGAGAATCCGCGAACTTTCCATGGAAGCAGGAAAGAATGTGAAAGAGAAAGGTCTTGACAATAACCTTCTGGAACTGATTGCGGCAGATCCTGCATTCAACCTGACGCTGGAAGAGCTTCAAAAGACAATGGATCCGGCCTGCTATACAGGACGCGCGAAAGAGCAGGTGGAGGCGTTCCTTGCGAATGTGGTACGTCCGGTACTGGATCAGCATAAAGATGAGCTTGGAATAAAAGCGGAAATAAATGTATAGAACAAAATGACAAAAATTTGGCAATGTGCATAAAAAGTAAAGAAACTATAATTAAGATGCATATTTTAAGGAGGCTGGAACCCCCTGAAACAGTGGGGTTCCGCCTTCTTTTTTTGTGTTGAAGCAGAAAGATAAAATAAAAACTGGATAAAATAAACAAAAAATATATAAAATTCATTAAATTATTGTAAACTAAGCTTAAAAATGGTATGATAGATACATCAGGAAAAAATATTCAAAACATCTATAGGGCAAAGGAGGGGTTGTTATGGAAACATTGAACAACATCGTACTAACTATTCAAGACTATCTGTCGAACTATATCCTGATCGTAGCACTTGTAGGAGGAGGTATCTGGTTTTCCATCCGTACCGGTTTCATTCAGGTTCGTGGCTTCACGGAAGGCCTGAGACGTACATTCGGCGGATTGTTTTCCAAAAAAGGAGAAGCAGGGAAAGACGGAATGAGTTCTTTCCAGGCGCTGGCGACAGCGATTGCTGCTCAGGTAGGAACTGGTAATATTGCAGGCGCTGCGACAGCGATTGCGATCGGCGGTCCAGGTGCTGTATTCTGGATGTGGGTGGCAGCATTCCTTGGCATGGCGACGATCTACTGCGAGGCAATTATGGCACAGAAGTACAAGAAAGTCGGCAGCGACGGAATTATAACAGGAGGACCTGTTTACTACATTCGCGCAGCATTCAAAGGTACATTCGGCAGAGTACTTGCAGCGATTTTTGCGGTACTTCTGATTTTCGCACTTGGTTTCATGGGTAATGCAGTTCAGTCTAACTCTATCGCATCTTCTTTCCATACGGCATTTGGTATTCCGCAGTGGATCACAGGTGTAGTTGTAGCAGTTATTGCATTGTTCATTTTCACAGGCGGAATGAAACGTATTGCAAAAGTTACCGAGCTTATGGTTCCGCTTATGGCGGCACTTTACATTGTCGGTTCTCTGATTATTATTATCTATAACTGGAGAAATATTCCACTGGCATTTGAGCAGATTATTGTAGGCGCATTTGCACCTGATGCCATCGCAGGCGGTGCGATCGGTGCTACAGTTTCCAAGGCGATTACAAAAGGTGTTGCACGAGGACTGTTCTCCAACGAAGCCGGTATGGGTTCCACACCTCATGCGCATGCGGTTGCAAAGGTAGATCATCCGGTAGAACAGGGATTTGTGGCAATGACAGGTGTATTCATTGATACGTTTATCGTTCTTACAATGACAGCTCTCGTTATTGTAACAACTCAGGCACTTCCGAAGTCATACGAAATTGTTGAAGGCGGTTATTCTGCAGCGGCACTCAGCCAGTTTGCGTATTCGACTCTTTATGGAAAAGGCGGAGAGATCTTTATTGCGATCTGTATGTTCTTCTTCGCTTCCTCTACCATTATCGGATGGTATTTCTTCGGAGAAGCGAATATCAAGTATCTCTTCGGACCAAAAGCGGTTCCGGTTTATTCGGTTCTCGTTTGTGTATGCGTAGTACTTGGTTCTCTTGCACAGGTTGACCTTGTATGGAATATGGCAGACTGCTTCAACAGTATGATGGTTGTTCCTAACATTATCGCCCTCTTTGCATTGAGCGGCATGATCAAGAAGACCCACGACGATTACTTTAAAAACTTCCTGCCGAAGCATCCTGAGCTTCAGAGAAAGAAGAAAAAATAACAAAGAGCGTATCAACATGACCAAGAGAAATGGTTTATAGAAAAAAACTATGTGCAAATCGAATAAAAAGCTGGAAATCTATAAATCGATGTGGTATACTCAAAACAGAATTGTGAAAGACATATTCTGCGCATATGACAATTGAATAGTGGGATGATTTTTCCTGCGAGAGAGTTCGCAAATGAACCGCCGAAGATGCAAACCTTACAGACCAAAGGTGAAACTTTCAGGCAAAAGGATCAGGGAAAGGACCACATTCTGAATCGTGTATGACAAATATATCAGGATGACATACATAAGACAGAAGGGCGGCCTTGTATTCTGCTTCGGCGGAAGTCAGCCGTCCTTTTTTAATAGGTGGAGCCATGAAGAAGGATTATAGAATTATAACAAACAACCCGCTCGTTCGTGAAAAGCTCGGGCAGGATCATGATGTGGAGTTTTATGACTGCTCATATGAAGATGTTTTGAAAAAAGTAAAAGAAGAAGTATGTAAAGGGTACAAGCTCTTAACGCATCCGCTTTCCGGAAGTGTTAAGCCGAATGAAACACCTTACAAATCAGTAATGGTTTCCCGAAAGAGCGGCGAGACAGACCTGATGGGAATTGAAATTATCGAACGGGCCATTGCCTCCGTCGGCAAGTTTCAGTTCAAATCGGATAAATATGCGCCGCAGGTTTATGAAGATTTCAGGCTGATTGATTACACATTAATATCCAGTGCACTTCCGTCGGCAGATGCCTGGTAAAAGAAAAAGGCTATAAAGTACTGGGGTACTTTGGGGCATAGATTTCATTATTTAGAAGGAGGGAATTACAGTGAGATTAGAAGTTGGACACATTTTTATCAAGGACATCCAGTTTGGCACTGAGTCTAAAATTGAAGACGGTGTTCTTTATGTATCCGAAGAAGCTGTAAAAGAAGTTGTCCTTGAGGACGAGCACATCAAAAGCGTAAAATTTGACATCGCAAGACCGGGAGAAAGCGTAAGAATCACACCGGTAAAAGACGTTATCGAACCTCGTGTAAAGGTTGAAGGACGCGGAGGAGTTTTCCCGGGAGTTATTTCCAAAGTTGACACAGTCGGCGAAGGAAAAACATACGCATTAAAGGGAATGGCTGTCGTAACAGCAGGTAAGATTGTCGGATTCCAGGAAGGTATCATCGATATGACAGGCCCGGGAGCTGACTACACACCATTCTCCAAACTGAACAACTTTGTAGTTGTATGTGAGCCGGTTGACGGAATCAAACAGCATGAATATGAAGCAGCTGTACGTTTCGCAGGTTTCCGTGTTGCTGTATATCTTGGTGAACTCGCAAGAGAACTCACACCGGATGAAACAAAAGTATATGAAACATATGGAATCAAAGAAGGAATGGAAAAACTTCCGGGACTTCCGAGAGTAGCATATGTACAGATGCTTCAGAGCCAGGGACTTCTGCATGATACATATGTATACGGCGTTGACGCAAAGAGAACACTTTCCACAATCATCAACCCGACAGAAGTAATGGACGGTGCAATCGTTTCCGGTAACTGTGTATCTGCATGTGACAAGAACCCTACATACGTACACGAAAACAACCCGGTTGTACATGACCTCTTTGAAGAACACGGCAAGACAATCAACTTCGTATGCCAGATCCTGACAAACGAAAACGTATACCTTGCTGACAAACAGCGTTCTTCTGACTGGACAGCAAAACTTTGCCGTCTTCTTGATCTGGATGCAGTTATCGTATCTCAGGAAGGATTCGGTAACCCGGATACAGACCTTATCATGAACTGTAAGAAAATTGAAGCAGAAGGCGTTAAGACTGTCATCATCACAGACGAATATGCTGGACGCGATGGAAAATCCCAGTCACTTGCTGACGCTGACGTTGCAGCAGATGCAGTTGTAACAGGCGGTAACGCAAACCAGGTAGTCGTACTTCCGAAACTTGACAAAGTAATCGGAACTCTGGATTATGTCAACACTATTGCCGGCGGTAACGAACACAGCTTACGTGAAGACGGAACAATCGAAGTTGAAATCCAGGCAATTACAGGTGCAACAAACGAAACAGGATTTGGTTACTTAAGCGCCAGATAGTGAAGGAGGAAGAAAAAGATGTTAAAAGTAGTTCATTATATCAATCAGTTCTTCGCTAATATTGGTGGAGAAGAAAAAGCTGATTACCCGGTAGAAGTTCGCGAGGGCGAAGTTGTCGGACCAGGTATGGCATTTAAACAGGCATTCGGAGAAGAAGCAGAAATCGTTGCTACTATCATCTGCGGTGATTCTTACTTCAACGAAAACCTTGACAAAGCAAAAGCAGAAATTATTGAAATCGTTAAAAAATACAACCCGGATGTATTCGTAGCAGGTCCTGCATTCAATGCCGGACGTTACGGTGTTGCCTGCGGTACAATCTGTGACGCTGTACAGGAAGAACTTGGTATTCCGGCAGTGACAGGTATGTACACAGAAAACCCTGGTGCTGATATGTTCAAAAACAAAGTTTACACAGTAGCTACAAAGAACTCTGCTGCAGGAATGAGAAAAGCAGTCGGAAGCATGGCTCCGCTTGCTCTTAAACTTGCAAAACATGAGAAGATCGGTGCTTCCTGTCAGGAAGGTTATATGCCGAACGGTGTTCGTGTAAACTTCTTCGAAGAAAAACGCGGATCCAAACGTGCCGTTGAAATGCTTCTTAAGAAGATCGCCGGCAAACCGTTTGAAACAGAGTATCCGATGCCGACATTCGACAGAGTTGCTCCGAATCCGGCTGTAAAAGATCTTTCCAAAGCAACAATTGCACTGGTTACATCCGGTGGTATTGTACCGAAGGGAAATCCGGATCATATTGAAAGCTCCAATGCTTCCAAATACGGTGAATACAGCATTGCAGGCGTAGATGATCTGACAGAAGAAACATTCGAGACAGCACATGGCGGATACGACCCGGTATACGCAAACGAAGATCCGGACCGCGTACTTCCGGTGGATGTTCTCCGTGAAATGGAAAAAGAAGGTAAGATTGGAAAACTGTATGATAAATTCTATACAACAGTTGGTAACGGAACAGCCGTTGCTTCTGCAAAAGCATTCGCTGAAGAGTTCGCTCCGAAGATGAAAGCTGATGGAGTTGACGCAGTTATCCTCACCTCTACATGAGGTACCTGTACGCGTTGCGGTGCAACGCTTGTTAAAGGCATCGAAGCTGCCGGACTTCCGGTTGTTCATGTCTGCACAGTTACACCAATCTCCATGACAGTTGGTGCAAACAGAATCGTTCCGGCTATTGCCATTCCTCATCCGCTTGGCAACCCGGCACTTGATAAAGACGAAGAATACAAACTTCGTAAAGAAATCGTAGAAAAAGCATTAAATGCTCTTACTACAGAAGTTGAAGATCAGACGATTTTCGATAAATAAGAGTCTGAAAACGCCCTCTTGATTGGCGTCATGTGGAATTCAGCGTCCGGACAGGCCTGCAGCCTTCCGGACGTAAGGATAAAGACATTATAGGAAAGAAGGAGTAAACGTTATGAGCAAAATTTATGACGTAATCATCCTGGGAGCAGGACCGGCCGGATTAGCAGCAGGCCTTTATGCCGGAAGAAGCCGCTTATCCACTCTGATCATTGAAAAAGGAAAAGACGGCGGACAGATTGCTATCACGGATGAAATTGAAAACTATCCGGGACAGATCGTGGAGGGAGAAAGCGGCCCTTCTCTGATCGCAAGAATGACAGAACAGGCTGAGAAGTTTGGCGCAGAGCGTGTGACAGACGTAATCAATGCTGTTGAACTGGATGGCGATGTGAAAAAGCTGAAGAGTGCCAAGGCAGAATATCTTGGAAAAACAGTGATCATTGCAACCGGCGCTTTTGCACGTCCGATTGGATGCAAAAACGAAAAAGAATTTATGGGAAAAGGTATTTCTTACTGCGCAACATGTGATGCCAACTTCTTTGAAGATTTTGAAGTTTTCGTAGTAGGCGGCGGAGATTCTGCTGTTGAAGAAGCGATGTATCTTACAAAATTCGCAAGAAAAGTTACAATCATCCACAGACGTGATGAACTTCGTGCAGCGAAGTCCATTCAGGAAAAGGCGTTTAAGAATGACAAACTCCATTTCTTATGGGATACCGTTGTAGAAGAAGTAAACGGTGACGGTATTCTTTCTTCCATGACAGTTAAGAACGTTAAGACTGGCGAACTTACTACAATCGAAGCAGACGAAGATGACGGAATGTTCGGTGTATTCGGATTTATCGGAACAATCCCTAATTCCAAAATTTTCGAAGGCGTGATCGACATGGACGAAAGAGGATATATCAAATCCGATGAAAACATGCATACAAACATTCCTGGCGTATTTGTGGCAGGTGATGTTCGTATCAAGAGCCTTCGTCAGGTAGTAACAGCTGCTGCAGATGGAGCAATTGCTGCTACACAGGCTGAAAAATATATCAACGAAAACGAATAAGAAGTATTAAGGAGGAGTTTAACAATGTTAGAAGTAGATAAGAAAACATTTGAACCAGAAGTTCTGCAGGCAGAAGGATACGTTCTCGTAGATTTCTTCGGAGATGGATGCGTACCTTGCCAGGCTTTAATGCCGCATGTTCATGCATATGCTGACAAATATGGCGACAAAATCAAATTTACATCTTTAAATACAACAAAAGCACGCCGTCTTGCAATCGGCCAGAAGATCCTTGGACTTCCGGTTATTGCTATCTATAAAGATGGTGAAAAAGTGGAAGAGTTAGTAAAAGATGACGCTACTCCGGAAGCAGTAGAAGAGATGGTTAAAAAATACTACGCTATGGCGTAAATTTCTTTTGCGTAATTGCCCTTTCGGGCTTTACGAGGGCATAAAGCGGTGCCCTGAATAAATATTTATCAACCAATTATTAAAATGAAGGGAAGGAGGAAAAACATCATGGCAATTTTAGAAGGTAAAAAAGTCATTATTATTGGTGACCGTGATGGTGTTCCGGGACCGGCTATCGCAGAATGCGTAAAGACAGCCGGTGGAGAAATTGTTTTTTCTTCAACAGAATGTTTCGTCTGAACGAGCGCAGGCGCAATGGATCTTGAGAATCAGAAGAGGGTTAAAGAATTCGCAGATGAATTCGGACCAGAAAACCTGGTAGTAGTACTTGGTGCTGCTGAAGGTGAAGCTGCTGGTCTTGCAGCTGAAACAGTTACTGCTGGTGACCCAACATTCGCAGGTCCATTGACAGGGGTCCAGCTTGGACTCACGACATATCACGTTTGTGAACCAGAACTGAAAGAAGAGTTTGATGAAGCGGTATACGATGAGCAGGTCGGCATGATGGAAATGGTTCTTGATGTTGACGACATCGTAGACGAAATGTCTGCAATCCGTGACGAATACTGTAAGTATTTATAGGAAAATCTGAAATACCGGATTTCGGATTCAGGAGCGGTGGGGTAAATACTTACCTCACCGCTTTTTCTACAACATAATTCCTTTTTATAACGTAAAGAAAGGTGGACACTAACAATGAACAGTGTAATTAAAGGAGCCAGCTATGTATTGGCACATACTCCTGAAATGGTAGTATATAACGGAACAACACAGACAACAGAAAGAGTTGTCAATCCGGAATCAGAATATTTAAAAGAATTAAGAGGTCATTTACGCTCTTATGAAGAATGTGTAAACTACTGGCCAAACCAGGTTTACATTGGAAACGCTACACCGGAAGAACTTTCCCAGGTTGAATTCCCTTACTATGACAAAACAAGAGAAGGATCTGAAAGATACGGAAAATTCGGTGAAATTATGCCGGAAGAAGAGTTCCTTCTTTTAGTACAGGCTTGCGATATGTTCGAAGTTGTAAAACTTGACAAGAACTTCGTAAGCGCTCATAAAGATGCTCTGGCTGCTGACCCGATCATCACAGAGGATATCATCTCCAAGATTGAAGAAGGTTATGAGCTGGACGAAATCAAACACTTTATCGAAAATGAGCATGCAGAAGGACTGTACCACAACAACGAACTCGTTGGATGTGTAAGAACAGCTCACGACATCGACGTGAACCTCTCTGCTCATGTAATGCATGAAAACCTGATGAGCAAAGCTTCCAGCGTACTTGCTCTGTTATATGCAATCCGCAATGCTGGAATCAACAAGGAAGACGTTGAGTACGTTATCGACTGTGCTGAGGAAGCATGTGGTGATATGAACCAGAGAGGCGGCGGTAACTTCGCGAAAGCTGCTGCAGAAGTAGCAGGACTTGTATCCGCAACAGGATCTGACTCCCGTGGATTCTGTGCAGGACCATCCCACGCTCTGATTGAGGCAGCTGCTCTCGTAAAATCCGGAGCATATAAAACTGTTGTTGTTACAGCAGGTGGATGTACTGCAAAACTTGGTATGAACGGTAAAGACCACGTGAAAAAAGGCCTTCCGATCCTGGAAGACTGCCTTGGAGGATTTGCGGTTGTCGTTACAGAAAACGATGGTGTAAACCCGGAAATCAATCTGGATGTTCTTGGACGTCATACAGTAGGAACCGGTTCCGCACCTCAGGCTGTTATCGGAAGTCTTGTAACAGACCCGCTTGACAGAGTAGGCTGGAAAGTAACAGATATTGACAAATTCTCACCGGAAATGCAGAATCCGGATATCACAAAACCGGCTGGAGCAGGTGATGTTCCGCTTGCAAACTACAAGATGATCGGTGCGCTTGCTGTAAAACGCGGCGATATCGACAGAAAAGCTCTTCCGGACTTCATCGCACAGCATGGTCTGACAGGATGGGCTCCGACACAGGGACATATTCCGTCAGGTGTTCCGTACATCGGATTTGCACGTGAAGATATTCTGGAAGGAAAGATCAAGAAAGCAATGATCATCGGAAAAGGAAGTCTCTTCCTTGGACGTATGACAAACCTGTTCGATGGTGTATCTTTTGTAATCCAGGCAAATGAAGGAAACAGCGCAGAATCTGCTGTATCTGAAGAAGAAGTAAAAGGCCTGATCGCAAAAGCTATGAAAGAATTCGCTGAAACTCTGATGGCAGAATAGTGAGGTGTAGAAAATGGCAAGTAGTATTGAAAAAGTAATTGCCTCTACCTTTATGGAAATGGCACAGGGACTGGAGAGCGGCCAGTACGGCAAACGCCCGAAAATTGCTCTGACAGGAATGGGCAGCGAACACGGTGAAGAAAATTCCATGCAGGCAGCGGTGATGGCAGCAAAGCAGGGCGTAGATGTATATTACATCGGAACTCTGGAAGCAGAAGGCGTAACAACAATCAAAGTGGCTGACGATGAAGAAGGTCATAAAAAGATGGAAGATATGCTGAAAAACAAGGAGATCGACGGTGCTGTAACAATGCACTTCCCGTTCCCGATCGGTGTATCTACTGTTGGACGCGTTGTAACACCTGCTAAAGGAAAAGAAATGTTTATCGCCAATACGACAGGAACTTCCAGTACCGACCGTATTGAAGGTATGATTAAAAATGCTGTTTACGGCGTAATTGCTGCAAAGGCTTGCGGAATCGCAAAACCGACAGTCGGCATTCTGAATGTTGACGGCGCACGCCAGACAGAAAAAGCACTGAAGGAGCTTCAGAGCAATGGATACGATATTGCTTTTGCTGAATCCGGACGTGCAGACGGCGGATGTGTAATGAGAGGAAATGACGTCCTTCAGGCATCCCCGGATATCCTTGTTACAGATTCCCTGACAGGAAACATTCTTGTAAAGATGCTTTCCTCTTTCAACACAGGCGGAAGCTTCGAGGCAACAGGATATGGATACGGACCGGGAATCGGGGAAGGATACGATGAACTCGTTATGATCGTTTCACGTGCTTCCGGTGCTCCGGTAATCGCAAATGCAATCTGCTACGCTGCAGAACTTGTACGCAACAAGGTATTTGATGTTGCAAAAGCTGAGTTCAATGCTGTAAAGAAATGCGGATATACAGAAGTACTTGCTGCATATAAGACAGTTGCAAAACCGGCTGCAGCAGAAGAGGAAGTAAAAGAGCCGCCGAAGGAAATCGTGACAGCTCAGATTGCCGGAATTGAGGTTATGGATCTTGAAGATGCAGTGCGCGCACTGTGGAAGATCGAAGTTTACGCTGAAAGCGGAATGGGATGTACAGGCCCGATCATCCGTGTATCTGAGGCAAATCTTGCGAAAGCTGAAGAAGAGCTGAAAAAAGCAGGATACATTAACTAGCCGATATACTATAATAAATCCTATACAAAACCAGCCCGGAAAAGTTTTTTCGGGCTGGTTTTCCTGTGTGGCTTGATTTTTCCCGGAAGAAATAGTATGATGTCTCATGGAACTATGATAACAGGAAAAGGACATCTAAATGGACTACAAACTCTTAATGGATACAGCAATGCTTGCCGGAAAAATGATGCTGGAAAGTGGTGCGGAAACCTACCGGGTTGAGGACACGATGCACCACATTTTAAAGACTTCCAATCTGGAGGTGGTGGAGATTCTTGTCGTCCTGACGGGAATCACAGCATGCATCAGCGGTGAAAATGTTGCCCCTGTTACTCTGATTCAGGGGATTGAAAAAAGAGGCACAAACTTAAGTGTGATTGAGCAGGTGAATCAGATCTCCAGACGATACTGCGGCGGAGAAATTGAACTTCAGGAAGCCTATGACCAGCTGAAAAGAGTAGAATCCGTTCCATATCCAAGTGCACTTGCTTTTTTTATTCCGCTTGCGGTGGCGGTTGGATTTACGATTTCACTTGGCGGTTCGCTCTATGATGTGCTGGCAACAGTGATTGTCGGCCTTGCTCTTTCAGGGGTGATGGCGGGAGCAGAAACGGCGGGAATTGACGGTTTGATTCTTGATATCGGAACGTCTTTTTGCGTAGGTCTGATGGCCGTTATTGTGAAATCTATTCTTGGAGGAGCAATTAATCTCGATACTGTCGTAATCGGATCTATCATGCCGCTTGTTCCGGGGGTTGCAATTACCAATGCTGTGCGTGACACACTGCAGGGTGACTATATATCAGGATGCGCGAGAATTCTGGAAGCATTTCTAAAGGCGGCGGCGATCGCGCTCGGGGTCGGAGTTGCATTTGCGGTATTTGGAAATGGAATCATGGGAGGAAACTTATGATTGAAATCGGAATCAAGACAATCGGGTTTTTTATTGCGGTATTTTCCTTTTCCATGCTGATTAATTCACCGAAAAAATATTTGATCTGGGCAGGGATTTCCGGAGCAGTCGCAGGATTTATCTATATGATCTGTATGGAGGCGGGATGGAACGCGGTGATATCGTCTTTCTGGTCCGCTCTGGCTGCCGGTTTGATTTCCCATATTTTTGCAAGGGCATTAAAGGCCCCGGTTACGATATTTTTGATTGGCGGAATTCTGCCGACTGTTCCGGGAAACGGTATTTATCAGATTATGAATTATGTTCTTCAAAATGACCGTTCTATGGCGAGTTTCTACCTGACTCAGACACTTGAGATTGCGGGCGCCATAGCGTTGGCAATCTTTTTGATGGATACGCTGTTTAAAGTGGTACGAAAAGGAGAATGGAAGCAGGATTCCCTCCGCTATATACAAAAAGAGGAAAGGAAGGAAGAGGAAAAATGGTAGGAAGTCTGATCGTAATTGGATTTATGACAATTATCAGCATCGCGCTGATCAACGGAAAAGCTTTGAATATGGTTCCGGGCTACCGTACCCTTCCGGATAAAGTGAAAAAAACACTTGATCCGAAGAAGGTTGGACGTAAACTTGGCATTCCTATGGCAGGCGTCGATATTGTCATGATTATTTTTTTCATCATCGTATATTTTTCAGACTCGGAAAAGCTTCAGGGATATGCTGTTTACGGTATGATGCTGCTGTTTGTTGTCAGCATTGCGATTATTGATATGATCAATATTACCGGAAAGGACAAAAAAGACAAATAAGGAAAGCAGGAGAGAAAACTATGAGTAAAGTAAGAACCAGATTTGCACCAAGTCCGACAGGGAGAATGCATGTCGGCAATCTTCGTACGGCGCTGTATGCCTACCTGATTGCAAAACACGAAGGCGGAGATTTCATGCTTCGTATTGAAGATACAGACCAGGAGCGTTTTATGGACGGCGCTCTGGAAATTATTTACCGGACGCTTGAAAAGACGGGCCTGATTCACGATGAAGGACCGGACAAGGATGGCGGATATGGGCCGTATGTGCAGAGTGAAAGAAATAAAAGCGGTCTCTACCTGAAATATGCAAAGCAGCTGATTGAGCAGGGAGACGCCTATTATTGCTTCTGTGACAAGGAGCGTCTGGACAGTCTGAAGTCTACTGTCTCGGAAAGCGGGACAGAGATCCGTGTTTATGATAAACACTGTCTGTCTTTGAGCAAAGAAGAGATCGAAGCGAACCTTGCGGCAGGCAAACCGTATGTTATCCGGATCAATATGCCGACAGAAGGAACGACAACCTTTCATGATGAGATTTACGGGGATATCACAGTTAACAATGCTGAGCTGGATGATATGATTCTGATCAAGTCCGATGGATACCCGACCTACAATTTTGCAAACGTGGTCGATGACCATCTGATGAATATCACACATGTGGTAAGAGGAAACGAGTACCTTTCCTCCGCGCCAAAATACAACCGACTTTACGAGGCATTTGGATGGGAGCCGCCGGTTTATGTGCACTGTCCTTTGATTACGGATGAGAACCATAAAAAACTGAGCAAACGCTGCGGTCATTCTTCCTATGAGGATCTGATCGAACAGGGCTTTATCTCAGAGGCAGTCGTAAACTATGTTGCACTTCTTGGATGGTGCCCGCAGGACAATCAGGAGATCTTCAGTCTGGAAGAGCTTGTAAAGGCATTTGATTACCACCATATGAGCAAATCTCCGGCCGTATTTGACGTACAGAAGCTGAAATGGATGAACAGCGAATATATGAAGATGATGGATTTCGATACCTTCTATGATATGGCGGAGCCTTATATCAGGAAGGTTATCACAAAAGACTACGATCTGAAGAAAATCGCTGCTCTTGTCAAAACCAGAATTGAAATTTTCCCGGATATCATGGAGCAGATTGATTTCTTCGAGGAACTTCCGGAGTATGACACGTCCATGTACATTCACAAGAAGATGAAGACAAATGAGGAGACATCTCTTGAAGTGTTAAAAGAGCTTCTTCCGGTTCTGGAAAAGCAGGATGACTATTCCAACGATGCACTTTTTGAAACATTAAAAGGATATGTTGCAGAGAAAGGATGCAAGAACGGCTATGTAATGTGGCCGGTTAGAACAGCGGTTTCCGGAAAACAGAATACACCGGGCGGGGCAACTGAGATTATGGAGGTTCTCGGAAAGGAAGAATCTCTTGACAGGATCCGTAAAGCAATCGAATTACTGGAGAAATAGAGTATGGAAAAAAAGCACAGCGGGGGAGAAAGACCCCCGCTTTCCGATTTTAATGAGGCACAGAGGGAGGCGGTCTGCCACCGTGAAGGACCATGTATGGTCCTTGCAGGACCGGGTTCCGGAAAGACGGCTGTGATTACGGGACGTCTGGAATGGATGATCCGCCATTTCAGGATCCGGCCTGAGGAGATACTGGTTATTACCTTCACCAAGTATGCGGTAAAGGAAATGAAAGAGCGTTTCCTTGCCCGGATGGGACTGAAACATTGTCCGGTGACCTTCGGGACATTCCACGGCATTTATTATGGAATGCTCCGTCAGATTTATCATCTTGCTCCGGATCAGATTTTGACGGAAGAAGAACAGAAGGCCATGGCAGAAGCAGCGGTCAGGGATGTGGAAAGAGAAAACCGGAAACGCCCGAAAGACAAAGATGTCCTTCTTATGATCGGGAAGGTAAAAAATAACGGGGGATTTTCCGGAATTACGGATGATCCGGAAGACCGGCAGATCTACCATGCTTACGAGAAGCGGAAAAAAGAGGCCGGCCGGATCGATTTTGATGATATGCTTCTGCTGTGTTATCAGTTATTCTGTCGTCAGCCTCAGATCCTAAAGAAATGGCAGGAACGATATCCTTACATTTTGATCGACGAGTTTCAGGACAGCAGCAAAATACAGTACGAGATTATCAAATTACTTGCGGGGAAGAGGGCGAACCTTTTTGTGGTAGGAGATGATGATCAGGCAATTTACGGGTTTCGCGGGGCCACACCGGGCATCATGAAACAGTTTATGGAGGATTTTCCTCAGGCATCGCTTGTCCGGCTATCCGTGAACTACCGGAGCAGCGCGTTTATTGTACAGGCTTCCGGAAAAGTGATCCGGAAAAACAAGTTCCGCTTTTCCAAAGATCTTGAAGCGGTCCATGACCGGGGAAAGCCGGTTCATGTACAGGAATTAAAAGACATGGAGCAGGAGGCTGAGTATGTCGCAGCCGCTGCAAAAAAGAAACTGGAAGAAGGAGTGCCGCCGGAAGAGATCGCAGTCATTTTCCGGACCGTACAGGACGCTTCTATGGTAATGTCCGCCTTTATGAACCGGGGGATTCCTTTTTTTATGAAAGAAAAAGCATTCCATCTCTTTGAGCATTTTATTGCGGAAGATATGAAGGCATATTTTCGGATTGCCATGGGGGAAAGAAACCGCAGTGATTTTCTGCGGGTAATCAACCGCCCGAACCGTTACATCAGCCGGAGTGCTCTGGAGAAAGAGCGGACAGATTTTGAGGATCTGAAATTATTTTACTGTGATAAAGAGTGGATGCTGGACAGAATTGATGCTTTCGAAGAAGATATGGAGGCAGTTTCCAGAATGGCGCCATATGCGGCATTTCAGTTTCTTCTGAAAAAGACCGGATATCAGGAGTATCTGAAAGAGTATTCGCAGAAGATGCAGCTTGAGGAGGCAGAGCTTACCGAGATTGTAGATGAACTTGCCCAGAGCATGAAAAAGATGGATACCATGAAAGAGTGGATTGAATTCACACAGGTTTATACAGACCGGATCCGTCAGATGGAAAAGGAAGAAAAATTTACAAAGGGGAAAACAGCTTTGCTGACGATGCACGGAGCCAAAGGCCTGGAATACCGCTGTGTTTATATTATTGAAGCGCAGGAAGGCAGTATTCCCCACAGGAAAGCCATTGTGGAAGAGGAAATCGAAGAGGAGAGAAGGCTGTTTTATGTTGCCATGACGCGCGCAAAGGAAGAGCTTTCCATCTGTTATGTCAAAGAAAAAAACGGGAAGGAAGTTTATCCATCCCGTTTTGTCCAGGAACTATTTACTCGTCCTCGTCAAGAAGCTCGTTAAATTCCTGCTCATCAAGCCACTCATCAAATGCATCAGCGGCCGCTTCATACTCATCATCATCCTCGATGTTGGAAAGATTCGGCTCGCCGTCAATCTCTTCGTAGCGGTAAAGAAATACATCCCCGTTTTCATTTGCGTCCCCATTTTCATCCAGAGGAAGCAGGGCAATATATTCATGTGTACCGGCAGAAAAGATAGTCAGCACATCGCATTCCAGCTCCTCGTCATTATCAAGCGTAAGAGTGACAGTTAAATTTTGATCTTCCATACTCTTTCTCTCCTTTGTGTTGATAAATTTACTGTATCAGACCCGTTCATAAAAAGCAAGGGGAAACAAAAAATGAATGAAAGTTTAAACTATTGACATTCCCTACGGGGAAAAGTTACAATAAAACTGATTAGTACAACATCGGGAGGAAAGAATATGAAGTTCAAAAGATGGGCAGCAGGTATTGTTGCACTATTGCTTGTTTTCAGTCTGGGACTTGTGGCCTGCGCCAAACCGGCAGGCGGTACTCCGGAAGACAATCCGGTCCCGGCAGAGGAGGAAGAAGAAGAAGTTGAAACCGAATCATATAAATTAGGTTTTTCCTGTATTAACATGGACAATCCCTATTATGACACGCTGGAGGCATCTATCAGGGAGGCCGTTGAAGAGGCGGGCAGCACTTTGATATCCAAAGATCCGAAGGGAGATTCCACAACACAGATCCAGCAGATACGTGAGATGATTTCGGACGGAATTGAAGCGATTTTTTTATGTCCGGTAGACTGGGAGAAGATTCAGCCTGCAGTAACAGAGTTAAAGGAATCAGATATTAAGATCATTAATCTTGATACACAGGTACAGAACCGGGAGGATGTCGATGCCTATATCGGTTCTGACAATACGAGCGCGGGGGTTATCTGCGGCGAAAAGCTGATCGAGGCTGCTCCGGATGGCGGACAGGTTGTGATCCTGGAGTGCATAACACAGAATTCAATTATTGACAGGATTAACGGATTTGAGGAGACAATTGCCGGAGAAGGCTTTGAAGTTGTGGCGAGAGCCGAGACATATGGTGAACGTGAAGAGGCGAAGAAACAAATGGCATCCATCCTGCAAGAGCAGGAGCATATTACAGCGGTCATGTGCGGAAATGACCAGATTGCTCTTGGTGCGCTGGATGCCATCGAGGAAGCAGGCAGAACAGACATGATGATCTACAGTGTAGACGGTTCGCCGGAGTTAAAGCAGGAACTTGCTAAGGATGACAGTCTGGTTGCCGGAATTGCTGCACAGTCGCCGATCAATATTGGCAAATCTGCAGTGACAGTGGCATTTCAGATTATGAACGGGGAAAGATATGAAGAAGAGACATTAGAGGAAGTACTTTACATTGATAGAAGCAATGTTGAAATGTACGGAGTCGATGGCTGGCAGTAGCACTGCCGCCGGAAAGGATTAAAAGTTATGACACATGGAGAAAAACGACCTGTGCCGGCAGGAGTATTATGGACAGAGGAGGGGATTTCCTTTTCTGTAGCGGTTCCGAAAGGAAAGAACTGCAGGCTTTGTATCTACCGGGGGAAAAAGACAGAGCCATTTCGGGAGATCAGCATGGAAGAAGATATTCTTTATGGAGATATCCGTTCATCCGGTATCCAGAGCGGTCTTAAGGATGGAGATGAGTATCTGTACTTTATTGATGACGAGCCCTATGTAGACCCGTATGCCCATGGGATCAGAAAGTATACCGGACAGGACGAAAACGGTCTGGAGACCGAATATGTGAGGGCGCTTCTCTGTGCACCGGATTTTGACTGGGACAATGACCGCCCGCTGGATCTTCCGGATGAGGATATCATCGCCTACAGCCTTCATGTGCGCGGATATACAAAAAGTCAGGGCTCTAAAGTAAAAAACAGAGGAACTTTTGGAGGCATTATTGAAAAAATTCCGTATCTGAAAGAGCTTGGCATCAATCAGATTCAGTGCATGCCGGTCTATGAGTTTGAAGATCACATCAGACTTGCAAGGAATTACTGGGGATATGGAGAGGCCTACTGTTTTGCTCCGAAGAGCCGTTACGCCAGCTCCAATCCGGTCCGGGAATTAAAAGAGATGGTCAAGGCATGCCATCAGGCAGGGATTGAGGTAATCCTTCACCTGCCGTTTTACGATGCCATGCCGAAACAAAAGATGATTGAATGCCTGAGATATTACCGGCAGGAGTTTCATGCAGACGGTTTTGTCGTAAATCCATATACGGTTCCACTGGAAGTGATTCAGAGTGATGATTATCTGAAGAATCTGAAGCTGATTGTGAAAAATGACGAGTTTCAAACAGTTATGCGGCGTTTCCTGAAGGGAGACGAAGGTATGATCGAGAGTGTCATCTGGCATTTGAAGCATCTCTGTCAAAATGACCATCAGTATCATTATATTACGGATCATACTGGATTTACGCTTTGTGATCTTGTCTCCTATGATGGAAAGCATAATGAATTAAATGGCGAGAATAATCATGATGGACCGGACTACAATTACAGCTGGAACTGCGGGGTAGAAGGTCCGACACGAAAAAAAGCGGTTGTAAAACTCAGAGAGCAGCAGATGCGCAATGCATTTTTCCTGCTTCTGATGGCTCAGGGGACGCCGTGTATTCTGGCAGGAGACGAGTTCGCAAATTCTCAGAATGGAAACAATAATGTGTATTGTCAGGACAATGATATTGCCTGGGTAAACTGGAAAAAGGCGGAGAAAGAGCAGTGGCTGACAGATTATGTCAAAGCGCTGATCCGTTTCCGGAAAGAGCACAGGATCCTTCACCCGGCAGAAGAATGTCAGGGAATTGATCTGACCCACTGTGGAGTGCCGGATGTGTCTTATCACGGAGAGAATGCATGGCAGGTTCCGAATGAGATTGCAAGCAGACAACTTGGAGTCTTTTACAGTGGCGCGACCAAGAGGGAGAAAGATCTTTATATTGCCTACAATATGCACTGGGAAGATCATACATTTGCATTGCCGTCTCTGCCAAAAGGAAAACACTGGAGGAAGATTTTTACCACAACAGTCCAGGAAGGATTTTTAGAAAGCAATGGTGAAGTCTGTCAGGAGCGCAAGGCAGTGATTGAAGCGAGATCCATAGCGGTATTTACAGGGGAGGCATATGAATCAGAAGATACTTGTAAAAAATAGGCCGGAGATTTCTGCGTGTCAGTTGAAGTGGACTGGACTGATTACAATGTTGATCGATCACGTCGGACTGATCTTTTTTCCGGACCTGTGGATTCTGGACGTGATCGGGAGGATTTCGTTTCCGATCTTTGCTTTCACGACGGCAGTCGGATTCATGTACACGAGGAACATCGTCAGTTACGGTCTCAGGCTGTTTGCTTTCGCTGTTGCCTCGGAGCCATTTTACGATCTTGCTTTTTTCGGAACACCTGTTTATCCTGGAAGACAGAATGTTCTTTTTACGTTTGCGCTAGGAGTTCTGATGCTTTATTTCTGGCTGTATTTTGAAAACATGGTATTCAGGTGTTTTTCTGTACTTATGGTTCTTCTGGCAGCAGAATTTTTTGCGACAGACTATAGTTCCATGGGACTTTTGATGATTTTATTCTGTTACTGCTTTTACAATGAAAATCTAAAGCGCGATATATCTCTTGCAGCCGTCAATGTTTTACTGATGGGAGGAAGACAGATGTTTGCGGTTTTGTCCTTGATTCCTCTCCATCTTTACAGCGGAGAAAAAGGAAGGGATATGAAAAAAATCTTTTATCTGTTTTATCCGCTGCATCTTGCGCTTCTGGCGGGAATCCGGTGGTGGATCGAACAGTAACAACAAAGAGAAAGGAAACACAATGAACGTCTGGGGACATTTTTGTACAATCAACCGACATAAATTTCTGGTGATGAAATATTGTTTTCGGGTGGGACTGTACAGGCAGGGACTGTTGCATGACTTGTCGAAATATTCGCCGTGCGAGTTTCTTGTCGGCTGTCGTTATTTTCAAGGCAACAGAAGCCCGAATAATGCCGAACGGGAGGACAAAGGCTGCTCAACTGCCTGGCTGCATCATAAGGGACGCAACAAGCATCATTATGAGTACTGGATGGATTATGGACTTCGTCCGGAAGACGGGATCTGCGGCATGAGGATGCCGGACAGGTACATTTTTGAGATGTTTCTGGACCGGATTGCGGCATCCAAAACATATAAAAAAGAGTCATATACGGATCGCTGTCCGCTGGAATATTATGAGAAGGGCTGTTCAGCCCGGTTTCTTCATCCACATACAAAGAAAGTACTGGAAAAGCTTCTGCGTATGCTGGCGGAAGAGGGAGAGGAGAAGACTTTTTCTTATCTGAAACGGGTAATCAAAAAAAGAAAGAGAGAGCACAGTCTGTAGACTCAGACTGTACTCTCTCTTTGAAATTTTCAGATTAGTCCGGATAAACAAGACGCTCCTCTGTAATATGATCCAGCACTTCTTTTTTATATTTTGCTGCAAGATAGCGGGCCATCGGAAGGTTCATATCCAGATAGTTCCCGCAGTCCCTGGCGGAAGCTCCCGGAACTTCTCCTTCAAATCCGGCAATAAAATCAAACATATCATTTAAAAGCGGAAGAATGTCCCGGGATTCATAGTCGCCTGCAAGCACCAGATAAAATCCGGTACGGCATCCCATAGGTCCGAAATAAATGGTTTTTACCCCGAATCCCTCATGGTTTCTCAGAAATGTTGCCCCCAGATGCTCGATCGTGTGAACCTCTGCGGTATTCATTACCGGTTCATAGTTCGGCCGGGTCATTCGAAGATCGAATGTCGTAATAACAGAATCCCCCACAGTATCCTTTCGTGACACATAGACACCTGGAAGAAGGGTCAGATGATTTATCGTAAAACTTGCAATTTTTTCCATGTTGTTCCTCTCCTTTCACTTAGTAAGTATAGACTGATTTGTTAAAAAGGGCAAGGGAATACTGAAATGAATCTCAGGTTGTGTTAAAATAGGAAAAGAGTGTTAGGACACTGAGATTTGATAAAGAATCAGGAGGGTTACTTATGCGTTTATATTTGATTCGTCATGGTGAGACGGACTGGAATAAAGTGAAAAAACTGCAGGGAAAGTCGGATATTCCATTGAATGCCTTTGGAGAGCATCTGGCGGAAGAAACAGGAGAGGCATTAAGCACCGTCCCTTTTGATGTGGCTTATACCAGTCCTCTGAAGCGTGCCAGAAGGACGGCAGAGCTTGTTCTCGGAGACCGTAATGTTCCAATTCTCGATGAGAAGAGAATCGAGGAGATGGGATTTGGCATTTACGAAGGGCTGATCTGTAAAGAAGAGGCATCCGAAATTCCGGATCCGGAATTTTTCCAGTTTTTCCATGCTCCGGAAAAGTACCGTCCACCAAAAGGAGGAGAATCCTTTGAGGATGTCCTGAAAAGAACGGGGGATTTTCTGGAGGAGCTTCGTCAGGATCCTGCACGTGCAGGGCAGACGATTTTGATTGCGACCCACGGCGCAGCACTCTGTGCTCTTTTATGTCATATGAAGGGAGCAGATGTCAAAGATTTCTGGGGAACGGGAGTTCACAAGAACTGTGCGGTGACAATCGTGGACGTGACACCGGAAGAATACCGGATTGTAGAAGAAGGAAAAACCTACTATACAGAAGAAGTCAAACCATGGTAACTTAAAATCCCCGTCTTGCGTATCTGGCCGCAGGACGGGGATTTTTTATGGAAGATACACGTCTGGTATTTTAGTCATCTTCCTCTTCTTCAGCTGTAGTAGTATAAGTCTGGCGTTTTCTGGCCATCTCATCGCTTTCCAGATATTCATCATAGGTTGTGATCTTGTCAATCATCTGGCCGTTCGGCATGATTTCCATAATCCGGTTTGCTGTTGTCTGTACAATCTGGTGGTCGCGGGAAGAGAAAAGAATCACTCCCGGGAATTTGATCATACCATTGTTAAGCGCAGTGATGGATTCCATATCCAGATGGTTGGTCGGCTCATCGAAAATCAGAACATTGGCTCCCGAAATCATCATCTTGGAAAGGAGGCAGCGTACCTTTTCCCCGCCTGAGAGAACATTGACACGCTTCATTCCATCGTCTCCTCCAAAGAGCATACGGCCAAGGAAGCCACGGACATAAGTCACGTCCTTTTCTTCAGAATACTGTGTCAGCCATTCTGTGATCGTATAGTTACTGTCAAATTCTTTTCCGCTGTCCTTTGGGAAATAGGCCTGAGAAGTTGTGATCCCCCATTTGTAGGTACCTTCATCCGGCTCAAGCTCTCCTGCGAGAATGCGGAAGAGGGTTGTCTTTGCAAGCTCGTTACTTCCGACAAAAGCGACTTTGTCATCGTGATTGATGGTGAAGCTTAAATGATCCAGAACTTTCACTCCGTCAATAGTCTTGGTCAGATTTTCCACTGTCAGAACTTCATTACCGATTTCACGGTTTGGACGGAAGTCGATGTACGGGTATTTTCTGCTGGAAGGACGGATTTCATCGAGCTGAATCTTTTCCAGAGCCTTCTTTCTGGAAGTCGCCTGCTTGGATTTGGAAGCATTGGCGCTGAAACGGGAGATAAACTCTTTGAGCTCTTTGATCTTTTCTTCCTTCTTCTTGTTTGCTTCTTTCATCTGCCGGATCAAAAGCTGGCTGGACTCATACCAGAAATCATAGTTTCCTGCATAGAGCTGGATTTTTCCATAATCGATATCTGCGATCTGAGTGCAGACCTTATTCAGGAAATAACGGTCGTGGGACACCACAATGACCGTATTTTCAAAGCTGATCAAAAATTCCTCCAGCCATGCGATGGCATCCAGATCCAGATGGTTGGTCGGCTCGTCCAGAAGAAGGATATCCGGATTTCCGAACAGTGCCTGTGCAAGCAGGACCTTCACCTTCTGTGCACCGGTCAGATTTTTCATATACTGATAATGAAGATCCGTTTCAATGCCAAGACCATTTAACAGACTGGCTGCATCAGATTCTGCCTCCCATCCGTTCATGGTAGCAAATTCTCCTTCGAGCTCACTTGCTTTCATGCCATCTTCATCGGTAAAGTCTTCTTTGGCATAGAGCGCCTCTTTTTCTTTCATGATTTCGTATAACCGCGCATTTCCCATAATTACGGTATCCAAAACCATGTATTCATCATATTTAAAATGATCCTGTTGAAGGAAAGAAAGACGCTCTCCCGGTGTAATGATCACTTCCCCGTTCGTCGGCTCCAGCTGTCCGGAAAGAATCTTCAGAAAAGTAGATTTTCCGGCCCCGTTGGCGCCAATCAGTCCATAACAGTTGCCTTCGGTGAATTTGATCGTTACGTCTTCAAACAGCGCTTTTTTCCCAACGCGAAGTGTGACATTATTTGTACTGATCATAGCGTTTCGTTCTCCTTTACGTGAATTCAGATTGTCTGCGTCATAATAACCATCGCCTATCTTATCACAATCCATATCCACTTGGCAAGGGATTTCCCCGGCAGAATCCGGTAAATGAACGAGTTGTGCCGGCTTATGACTTCTGCATGAATGCTTCGATTTCCTCAACTGTTTTCGGGATTCCTCCGCTGAGTACTTCGCAGCCGTCCTTTGTCACAACAAGAGTGTCTTCAATTCGGATGCCGATCCCAAGCTCATCGAAGTAGAGCCCCGGTTCCAGGGTGAAGACCATGTCCTCTTCCAGAAGGGCGTTATCGTCCCCTACATCATGCGTATAAAGACCAATATAATGGCCGGATCCATGAAAATAGTAGCGAATGATTTCTTCCGGCTTTTCGATCATGCCAATCCGGATCAGTTCTTCCGCCATCACCTGCTTGCTTAATTCCTGCAGCTCGTTTTTCGGCTGGCCCGGTTTCGTCGCAGCAATGGCAGCATCCAGTCCTTTTAAAACGATGTTGTAAAGGGTTTTCTGCTCCTCGGTAAAATGTCCGTTTATCGGATAGGTCCGACTGACATCCGCGTCATATCCGCCCCATTTGGCACCAAGGTCATATAAAATCATGTCTCCATCTTTCATCAGACGGTCGTTGTCACTGTAATGCATGCAACAGGCATTCGGACCGGAAGCAGCAATGGTTGGAAACGCGTGCGCAGCATTGTGGGACTTCAGGGAAAAATCAAAGTACGCTTCGCTTTCGTATTCATACATGTCCGGTTTCAAATGGGAGAGCATGTTTTTTACGCCGATTTCCGTAATCTCACAGGCTTTGCGGTGCAGTGCGATTTCTTCCTTTGTTTTTACCTGGCGGAACCGCGCCAGATCCTGAAAGGTGTTATAAACCGGAAGAGTAGGATCAAAGTTATGGATGCGGCAGGCAAAGCTGCGGGCCTCATTTTTAACAAACGGACGCTCCCATCCGGGAATGTCGATATAAACCTGATGAATCAGGCCCGGCTCGCCAAACAGCGGAATAGATTTTTCAAAACGCTCCAGATACTCCACCTGTTCGATGCCGGTTTCTTCCTTGACGCTTTCCTTTGTGTAAGAGACGCCGGTCCAGCGGGCAGCCTTTTCATCCGGGTGATCGATAAACAATGTCTCCCGGATAACGCCGTTTCTCTTGACAACCATCAGGACAGCATCCGGATAGGAAAATCCTGTCAGATAATAAAAATTGGCATAGGGTGTAAAAGGATACATTTCATCCCCTTTCCATTCCTTTTCTGTGCCGGAAAAGACAAATCCGACAGAATTCTCATTCAGAACAGAAGCGTAGAGCGCCCGTCTGGAAGCATGAAATTCTTTGCTGATCATAAATAAGTTCCTCCTTGTTCATTCGTTGAAACCAGTATAACACAGGAAGAAAGAAAAAGATCAAATTCATTGTTTACTTCATGAAAAGAAGCTGATACTATAAAAGACAAAGGCAAAATTTGAAAGCAGGAGGAGAAAAATGGACGAAAGACAGAATAGCCAGAATAACAAACTGATTCCTGCGGTTCTTGTTCTGGAAGGAGGCGCGACAAGAGGAGTATTTACCTCCGGAGTGCTTGACTTTCTTATGGAAAAAGATTTTTACACAACCGACGTGATCGGAGTATCCGCAGGGGCCTGCAACGCAATCGATTATGTGTCCAGGCAGATCGGACGCACGAAAAAGTGCATGATACACAAGGAAAAAGAATATGACTTTTATCTGGGCCTGCGCAAGATGGTCAAGGAAAAAAGCATGATGGATATGGATCTCATTTTTGACCGGTATCCAAAAGAGCTGATTCCATTTGACTTTGACACGTACTTCCAGTCGGAGATGAAATGTGATCAGGTAGTGACAAACTGCGAGACCGGGAAAGCAGAGTATCTCGATGAGAGAAAAGAAAAAGAACGGCTTCTAAAAATCTGCCGGGCTTCCAGCAGTATGCCGCTGGCAGCTCCGATTGTCCGGATTGACGGAGTTCCGTATTTGGATGGAGGACTTGCAGATTCCGTGCCGATCGAAAGAGCTTTAAAAAAGGGAAGGAAAAAGATTATTGTCATTCTGACAAGAAACGAGGGCTATCGGAAGAAGAAACCGTCCCTTGGAGAAACCAGAATCTATCGCGCTGCATATAAGAAATATCCGAATCTGGTCCGGACGATCCTGAGACGTCCTTATGTTTACAATAAGCAGATGGAGCAGATTGAGCAGTTGGAACGGAAAGGAGAAATTTTTGTCCTCCGTCCGAAGATAAAAACGATAGGAAGAATGGAAAAGAATTACGATCGTCTTACATCGTTCTATGAGCACGGCTATGTGCAGATGAAAGAAGAGTATGAAAGACTGCTGGAATATTTAAATAAATAAAACGAAAAGCAAATAAGATCAGCTGAAGTGGCAGCTGGTCTTATTTTGTGCCGACAGGTGATAATAATAGATGCGAAAAAATGCTTTAACATAAATTTAGCATGAAATTAACGGTATAATTATTGAATCGAATTTGTAATGAAGATAATATTGGATTGAAACAATGTCTCTCTAAAACAGGAGAAAATCGACTTATGTTGAGCTTCTTATAGTTTGGTTGGTAAAAGATATGATTTCATGTTTTTTAAATCTATACGTGATTTTAAGATACAGCATTTATATCGGTTCTTTGATTTTTATCTGTCTTTTTCAGATAAAGCGCAGAAAATGGGGATTGTATACCTGGCGGATCTGTTCAGGCTGCACGGTCGTGGATGTTCTGATTACATCGATATTCAACAAAATGGACGTGCATCTTGCATATGACTCCACGATATTAATGTTTATGAATTGTTTTATAATATCACCGTTTCTGTGGGAAGTCAGTACCTGCAAAAACTGTGGCAGGGGGCTTTTTCTGCTTCCGCTGTTTCGAAACAGATGCCCTTTCTGCAGCAAACTGTTGTATTAAAAAAGGCCGGAAAGAAAAGGTTCAGTCGTGCCCTGTCCTTTCTGGCCTTTTGTCTGTACTATTGTGGATATTCTGCCTCCTGGAAGAACAGGCCCTTTGGATCGATCGGATCAGATGCGGCTTCTTTGCCGTCAAAGATCCGTCCGATATCGTCAACCGGACGCATTCCCTGTCCGATATCCAGGAGTGTGGAGATGATGATCCGTGCCATATTATGAAGGAAGTCATTGGCAGTGATAGTGAATTCCAGTTCATCCCCGCTTCCGTATATGTCAATGGAGAAGATTTCCTTGACTCCGCCTTTTTTCTTTTTAGAGGAAGAGAAGTGCTGAAAATCGTGGCGTCCAACCAGAAGTCCGGATGCTTCACGCATCTTCTCAATATCCGGTTTCTTAAACAGATGATATACATACTTCCGTTCGAATACATCCGGTACTTCTGCAGTGGAGATCCGGTAGATATAGGTGCGTTTCTTTGCATTTAAGGAAGCGTGGAAACGCTCCGGCATATCCTCTACTTCCAGAACAGCAATGTCGGAAGGGAGGTAGCGGTTAAGATAATGCCTGATTTCCCTGGCACTGAGGCTGCAGCCTGTATGGAAATTGACCGTCTGTGCGTAGGCGTGGACTCCGGTCTCTGTCCTGGAAGCACAGAAAAGCTCTGATTTCTGACCGGTCATCCGGAAAATTACTTCAGAAAGTTTTCCGGAAATGGTACTGGAAGTATCCTCGCCGGCTCCGAGTCTCTGCCAGCCGTGGTATCTGGAGCCGTCGTATTCTATTGTCAGTCTGATATTTCGCATAGATTTTACTCCTTTTTTCTTTTGTAGTACCATGATATAATAAAAAAAGGAAAAAAGAAAGTCAAAAAGAGGTTAAAATTATGAGTGAAATCATACCAAAGAGAGTCGAGGATTCCATGGTGGAGACGGTCCATCTGGTGCGGCCTACCCATCTGAATTCAGCCGGCCGTCTGTTTGGGGGCGTTTTGATGCAGTGGATTGACGAGGCAGCCGGTATTGTAGCAAAGCGTCATTGCATGAGCAATATTACAACAGCTTCAGTAGATAATCTCCGGTTCATCCGCGGGGCTTATCAAAATGATATGGTTGTGATCCGGGCGAAAATGACTTATACAGGACACACATCCATGGAAATCAGGGTAGATACCTATGTGGAGGATCCGACCGGCATGCGCCGGCCGATCAACCGTGCTTATTTTACGGTAGTGGCGCTGGACGAAAATGACCGTCCAAAAGAAGTTCCCCGTCTGATAGTCGAGTCTGAGACAGAAAAGGCCGAATGGGAAGGGGCTCTGAAAAGAAGAGAAAACCGCCTGATGAGAAAAGAAGAAGGATTTTAAAGAGGAACTGTATTCAGTTCCTCTTTTTCCATGCAGCATTGACAAAGGCGACCATCTGGTCGATTCGGGCCTGTTCTTCCTTGCTTTTCCCTTCCTTTAAAAACTGGAGAATCAAAGTCATTTCATCCTCGGAAAATCGGATTCCTTTTTGATTTGCCTGAGTGATCAAAGACATCATGACAGGCGCCAGATTCCGGCCTGTTTTTCCCTGTGTCCTGTCAAATGCTGTCCGTATCAGTTCCTGTTTCAGCGGATCCAGGTTCCGGATCGCAGGATTCTTCATCCATTCCGCCCACTGGCTGTCCTTCGGATTCATCTTCAGCTTCGCCTCCTTTTTCAAACATTTGACTGTAGAGATCGAACATGTCGTCCGTGCCGGAAGGCATCATAGACCGGAGCAGATCTGCCGGGCCGGGATGTTCTTCTGCGGGACCGACAGCATTCATCATTTCCATCATGCTCATGGCGGAAAGAGCCATATCGATCTGTTCGGCCTCGTCTTCCTTCATATACGGGCGGAGCTCTTCGAAAATTTCCATTGCGCCCGCCTGTTTTGGCGAGAGACATTCCCCCAGGCCAAAATGAGGGAAGTTCCGGAAATATGCAAGTGTATTATGAAGCTCCATATATTTGATCCAAACAGCCAGAATTTTCTGAGTGCCGGAAGGCAGATAGGGGAGGAACAGCTTCATAATATGAAGATGTTCAGGTACTACCAGCATATCGAAAGGTGTCATGGGAAATGGAGTTTTGTTCTTCATATGTTTGCATCTCCTATCTGATCCGGCGTTGTAAATATATATGTGAATAAAACCGAAAATATGCGGGCATCATATACTGGAAGAAAAAGGAAAAGGAGAATGAGACATGCCAAGAAAACTGATTCTGGACGGGAATACGGTTTATGAACTGGATGAAGAATGCATGCTGCAGCAAAAAAGTTCCGAATATGATAAAGAGACTCTCGCCGTTCACGTTAATAAAGAAGATGAGGAAAAAGCAGTAAGACGTCAGAACAGGAAATAGACCGGAGATGCAATGGATAACGTCTGTTTCAACTGCGGAAATTTTCAGGACCGGAGCAGCCGGTCCTGCTCTTTTTTACAACAGAAGTCTTTTAAAAAAGACAAAAAACTGCTATGATAAAAGACGATGAAAAAAGAAAGAAGGATGCATTATGACAAAAGTAGATATTATCTCCGGCTTCCTCGGAGCCGGAAAGACCACCTTTATCAAACGTCTGGTGACGGATGTATTTCAGGGGGAAAAGATCGTACTGATAGAAAATGAATTCGGAGAAATCGGAATCGACGGCGGATTTCTGAAAGATGCCGGGATCGAGATTACCGAGATGAATTCAGGCTGCATCTGTTGTACCCTCGTGGGAGATTTCAGCGAAGCGCTGAAAAAAGTCGTAGATCAGTATCATCCGGACCGTATCATCATTGAGCCGTCCGGTGTGGGCAAGCTGTCTGACGTGGCAGGAGCGGTCAGAAATGTAGAGGAACACTGCGGAATCGAACTGAACAGCTGTATCACAGTAGCAGACGGAAAGAAAGTAAAGATCTATCTGAAGAACTTCGGTGAATTTTACAGCAATCAGATTGAACATGCCGCAACGATCGTGCTGAGCAGGACCCAGTCCATGACAGACTCAAAACTCAAAGAGGCTGTTGCTCTGATCAGGGAAGAAAACCCGGATGCTGCCATCATCACAACACCATGGGATCAGCTTGACGGGGAAGTGATCCGTAATGCGGTAGAGCAGACTTCCAAGCCGACGGATCTTCTCAATGAAGCATGCCTTCACCATGATCATGACGGATGCTGCCACCATGATCACGAAGATTGCGGCTGCCATGAGCATCATCATGACCATGAAGGACATGGACATGAGCATCACCATGATCACGAAGATTGCGGCTGTCATGAACATCACCACCACGATCATGAAGGGCATCATCATGCAGACGATGTGTTTACAAGCTGGGGAACAGAGACCGTAGAGAAATACGACCGTTCCGAGATTGAACAGTTCCTGGATTCTCTTGCAGATGAAGAAACATACGGTACCATTTTAAGAGCAAAGGGAATCGTCGAGGGAACTGACGGAAGCTGGATGGAGTTTGACTATGTGCCGGGAGAATATGAGATCCGTGACACCAAAGCGGATTATACCGGAAAGATCTGTGTGATCGGAACCGATATCCATACTGATAACATTCAGCAGACACTGCATGTATAGACAGGAGAGTGCCAGATGGAAACAGTAGTAGAACTTTTTACAGGATTTCTGGACAGCGGGAAGACAACTTTAATTAATGAAGCGCTGCACAGCCCGGACTTTCTTGACTACAATCAGACACTTCTGATTGTCTGTGAAGAGGGGGATGAGGAGTACGACGAAGCGTGGCTTAAGAAAAACGGAATCATCAAATACGTGGTAGACGAGGAGGAAAAACTTAATGAATTCTTCCTTGAGGGACTGGAACTGAACTACCGTCCGGATCATGTCATGATCGAGTTCAACGGCACATGGGATCTGAACCGGATGCTGGAGATGAAGCTTCCGCCGGGATGGGAGATTGGAGCAGTACTCTCTACTGTGGATGCAGGCACGGCAGAGATGTATCTTTTGAATATGAGAAATATGTTTCTGGCTCCGCTTCTTTATTCTGATCTGGTTATTGTCAACCGGACAGAGGACGATACGGATAAAGCCAGGATCCGCAGAAGCATCAAGGTGATGAATCCGAGAGCACAGATCGTTTTTGAAAATGAGGACGGAGAGCCGGTTGAGAATACAGAGGAGGATCTGCCGTTTGATCTGAATGCGCCGGTGATCGAGATTGATGAGATCGATTACGGCATCTGGTATCTGGACGCCATGGAGCACCCGGAGCATTACAAAAACAAAAAGCTCAGGTTTCTTGCACAGGTATATAAAAACAAGAAACTGGGAGGTGGATTTTTTGTGCCGGGCCGTTTTGTGATGACCTGCTGCGAGGAGGACATTACATTTCTTGGGTATCTTTGTAAATGTAAAGAGGAGATTCCCTATCAGAACAGAGACTGGGTATTTGTAACGGTTTCGTTCCGGTATGAATATATGAAGCAGTACAAAGAAAAAGGACCGGTTCTTTACCTGGAAGAGGTTCTTCCAGCAAAGAAACCGGCCAATGATGTGGTAACATTTGATTAGAAGAAAAGAGGAGGCGGGATGTTTTACCCCGCCTCCCCTTTTTGTCAGCAGGCACTAGCAGCAGCCGTTGTCGTTATATCCGTTTCCGCCAAATCCGCCGCAGCAGCAGAGCAGAAGGATAATCCACAGGCAGTTGTCACATCCGCCGCCAAAACCGCTTCTTCCGTTTCCTCCGCATCCGCCGCAGCAGCACAGAAGAAGGATGATCCACAGGCAGGAATTACCTCCGAAACCAGAAGAAGATTCGCATCCGCATCCACAGTTTGTTGCACTTAAGTCACTCATTTTTTTGCCTCCATATTTGTTATTTACAATGTTATACTATGTAGCAGGGCTTGTAAGTGTTTCCTTGATTTCAAAATATTTCCAAAGAGAAAATATAAGGCGCTCACACAGAGGTTTTTTCTTGAATAGGATGAAAGAAAAGGAGTTTTTTGCGTGAGACGGGTTAAGGAAAACGTTCATTATTTTTGTGACGATACACTCTTTGGTCATATCGACGGGCACGGGATCACGACGGCGGTGCTGGATACCGGTATCTCACCGCACCCGGACCTGGAGGGACGGATTGTCGCATTTGGTGATATGCTGCATGGAAAAAGGCGGATGTATGACGATAATTCTCATGGCACTCATGTGGCAGGCATCATTGCAGGATCAGGGAAAATGTCGTCCGGAGTGTATGCAGGCATCGCTCCGGCTTCCCGGATTGTGGCCGTTAAGGTGCTGGATCAGAAAGGGGAAGGAAAGATCCGGCATCTGATAGAAGGCATCCGGGCGATCCTGAAAAACCGGGAAAAATGGGAGATCCGGATCGTGAACATTTCGATCGGAACCCTTCCCCACCGTGGAGACGAGGAAGAGGCGGAGCTTCTGCACTGGGTGGACCGGATGTGGGATGAGGGCCTTGTAGTTGTTACGGCAGCCGGAAATTTCGGCCCCAGGAGTGGAACTGTAACGATTCCCGGTGTCAGCAAAAAAGTGATCACAGTCGGAGCGTCCGATGACGGAGAGCAAAAAGACCGGTTTGGAAAAGTCGGGACGAATTACTCCGGCAGAGGACCGACATTCGAGTGCGTCTGCAAGCCGGATCTGGTGGCCCCCGGATCCTATATCCGTTCCTGCAACGGATTCGGACAGAAAAAGAATCAGAAGATGTATTCGGTAAAAAGCGGCACCTCCATGTCCGCTCCCATTGTATCCGGGGCAGCGGCGCTTCTTTTGAGCAAATATCCGGATATGAAAAATGTGGAAGTCAAGCTTCGTCTTCTGATGAGCGCGGATGACATGGGAAAGGATGCAAACATTCAGGGAAGAGGGCTGTTAAACATCGAAAAACTGCTCAATCCAAAGCTGTAAAAAATTTTTTATGGTGTCAAGCATTTCCTCTTGACACCGCATTTTATTTATAGTATGATGTCACAGGTGAGAAACATGGATGAAATCGTAATGCGTGCTCTGCTGTATGATTTTTACGGCGAACTGCTGACAGCAAACCAGAAAGAAATATATGAACAGTTTATGCTGGAGGATCTTTCCCTCGGTGAGATTGCCGAAGAGAGAGGCATCAGCAGGCAGGGGGTCCACGATACGATCCGTCGGTGCGAAAAGACGCTGGAGGGGTATGAGGAGAAGCTCCACCTAATCCGGAAGTTTCTTACAGTAAAAGAGAAGGTACATCAGATTGACCGTCTGCTGGACACCTGGCAGGAAAAGGAGAAAGAGACTCTGATCCGCGAGATCCGGCAGATTTCAGATGAAATCATAGAGGAGTTATAGAATGGCATTTGACAGCTTAACAGAGAAACTTCAGAATGTATTCCGGAATCTGCGAAGCAAGGGACGGCTGACAGAAGAGGATGTAAAGGCGGCCCTCAGAGAAGTCAAGATGGCTCTCCTGGAAGCCGATGTAAACTTCAAAGTTGTAAAGAGCTTTATCAAAAACGTGCAGGAACGTGCGGTCGGACAGGATGTTATGAATGGACTGAATCCTGGACAGATGGTAATCAAGATCGTAAACGAAGAGCTTGTCTCTTTGATGGGGTCTGAGACTACGGAGATCAAGCTGGAACCTGGGAAAGCAACGACCGTCATCATGATGGCAGGGTTACAGGGAGCCGGTAAGACGACCACTACCGCAAAGCTTGCAGGGAAGTTCAAGCTCAAAGGCAAGAAACCGCTTCTGGTTGCCTGTGACGTTTACCGTCCGGCGGCGATCCAGCAGCTTCAGATTAACGGGGAGAAGCAGGGTGTAGAAGTATTTTCCATGGGAGAGAAACATAAACCTGCAAATATCGCCAAAGCGGCCATGGAGCATGCGGCGAAGAACGGAAACAACATTGTAATCCTGGATACGGCCGGACGTCTTCACATTGATGAAGATATGATGGAAGAACTCCAGGAGATTAAAGAGGCAGTGACCGTACACCAGACGATTCTTGTGGTGGATGCCATGACTGGTCAGGATGCGGTCAATGTTGCAAAGGAATTCAACGATAAGATTGGAATAGACGGTGTCATTGTCACAAAGCTTGACGGTGATACAAGAGGCGGTGCCGCACTTTCCATCAAAGCCGTGACAGGGTGCCCGATCCTGTATGTTGGTATGGGTGAGAAGCTCTCCGATCTGGAGCAGTTTTATCCGGACCGGATGGCATCCAGAATCCTTGGTATGGGTGATATCCTCACTCTGATTGAAAAAGCGGAGGCTGACATTGACGAGGACAAGGCAAAAGAGATGTCACAGAAGCTTCGGAAGGCCCAGTTTGACTTTGAAGATTATCTGGAGTCCATGAAGCAGATGAGAAACATGGGAGGCCTTGGAAATATCCTCGGCATGCTTCCGGGAATCGGCGGCATGATGGGAAAGAAAGGTAAGATGCCTGACATTGATTCCGATGATGCGCAAAAGAAGATGGAGCGGATGGAGGCTATCATCTACTCGATGACAGTCAAGGAGCGGAGAAATCCGGATATCCTGACACCTTCCAGAAAGCACCGGATTGCAAAAGGCGCCGGAGTGGACATCTCGGAAGTGAACAAGCTGTGCAAGCAGTTTGAACAGATGAAAAAGATGATGAAGCAGATGCCTGGAATGATGGGCGGCAAAGGTGGTAAAAAGGGAAAATTCAAATTACCTTTTTAACATAAATAAAAGAGAAACAGTATAGTGGAGGTGAAACAAATGGCAGTAAAAATCAGATTAAGAAGAATGGGACAGAAAAAAGCTCCTTTCTATAGAATCATTGTAGCTGATTCCCGTTCCCCAAGAGACGGTAAGTTCATCGAGGAAATCGGTACTTACGATCCGACAAAAGATCCGAGCGTTTTCAAGGTAGACGAAGAAGCAGCAAAGAAATGGTTAAACAACGGAGCACAGCCGACAGAAGTTGTAAGCAAGATTTTTAAAGCAGCTGGTATCGAAAAATAGTCCAGACGTCGGAGGTGCCTGCATATGAAAGAATTAGTAGAAGTAATTGCGAAAGCTCTGGTTGATGAACCGGATCAGGTAGTAGTTACGGAAAAGGTGGAAGGCAGGACTACGGTCATCGAAGTTCATGTGGCAGAAGGCGATATGGGTAAGGTGATCGGCAAGCAGGGCCGTATTGCGAAAGCAATTCGTTCTGTTGTAAAGGCTGCCGCCGCAAAAGAAGACAAAAAGGTAGTCGTAGATATCACTTAAGCAGTGATGTCTGCGGACTGCAAAAGCAAGAACAGGCTGCCATGCCGGGCATGTGCGGGACTGTTCTTCATTTTTATAGAGAAGGAGAAGCGTATGGAACAGTTTCTGCAGGTGGGAGTGATTTCAAGCACACACGGAATCAGAGGTGAAGTAAAGGTCTTTCCTACCACGGATGAGAAGACACGCTTTCAGGAGCTGAAAGAAGTCATACTGGATACAGGAAAAGAACAGATGACGCTGGAGATTGAGAATGTCCGTTATTTTAAACAGATGGTCATTCTGAAGTTCAGAGGAATCGATAATATAAATGATATCGAGCGCTATAAAGGCCGCCCGCTTCTCGTTGCAAGAGAAGACGCCGTGCCGCTTGATGAAAACGAATACTACATTGCCGACCTGATCGGCATGGATGTAGTGACGGAGGACGGTTCCTGTTTCGGACGCCTGAGCGATGTCATGGAAACAGGCGCAAATGATGTTTACATCATTCAGACAGAAAAGCAGGGAGAAGTTCTGATTCCGGCCATCCGCGAATGTATTTTGGATGTGGATCCGGAAAAGAGGCAGATGAAGATTCATCTGATGAAGGGACTGATCCAGTAACAGGAAGGAAACACAGATGAATTTTCACATTATGACATTGTTTCCGGATATGGTAGAACAGGGATTGAAGACCAGTATCATCGGACGTGCCGAGGCAAAAGGTCTGTTATCCATTGACGCGGTCAATATCCGGGATTACGCATTTAACAAGCATCAGAGCGTGGATGATTATCCATATGGAGGCGGAGCAGGAATGCTGATGCAGGCAGAGCCGGTTTTTCAGTGCTATGAGGCCGTCTGTCAGAAGACAAAGGCATCAAAGGAAGGAAAAAGACCGAGGCTTGTCTACCTGTCTCCACAGGGCAGGACCTTTAACCAGGAAATGGCGGAAGAATTAGCGAAAGAGGATGAATTGATCCTGCTTTGCGGCCACTATGAAGGGATTGACGAGAGAGTACTGGAAGAGATTGTGACAGATTATGTCTCCATCGGAGACTATGTCCTGACAGGAGGAGAACTCGCGGCCATGGTCATGATAGACGCAATATCAAGGCTGGTACCTGGAGTCCTTCACAATGATGTTTCGGCAGAGTTTGAGAGTTTTCAGGATCACCTTCTGGAATACCCGCAGTATTCCAGGCCGGAGACGTGGCACGGAAAACAGGTGCCGCCGATACTTCTTTCCGGTCATCATGCGAACATTGAAAAGTGGAGAAGGGAACAGTCAATTATCCGGACTGCTGAAAACAGGCCGGATCTGCTTGAAAAAGCAGAACTTACGGAAAAAGAGCAGAAATTCCTCGAAGAATATAGAAAAAACAGCTTGCAATCCTAAAGACTATATGATACACTAGGACTGTTGTGAGAAGAAAGAGATGGTCCTCTGATACGGTATATCAAGTATTAAGAACGTCAAAAGAATCAAGGAGGTCACACAATGAACGAAATCATCAGAAAGATTGAAGCAGAACAGCTCAAAGAAAACGTACCACAGTTTAACGTGGGAGACACTGTAAAAGTTTACGGTAAAATCAAAGAAGGAAACCGTGAAAGAATCCAGGTGTTTGAAGGAACTGTATTAAAGAAACAGGGCGGAAGCACAAGAGAAACTTTCACAGTAAGAAAATTCTCCAACGGTGTGGGCGTTGAGAAGACATGGCCGCTGCACTCTCCAAACGTAGAAAGGGTAGAGGTAGTAAGAAGAGGTAAAGTCAGAAGAGCAAAACTTAACTACTTAAGAGGCCGTGTAGGTAAGAGAGCAAAGGTCAAAGAATTAGTTAAATAGGACATGGGAAGGGGCAAGGTACATTCATGTATGATTGCCCCTTTTGTGTTAAATAAACAGGTATGTTACATGAAGAAAAGAATACAGTTTGGAAAAGAAAAAAAGCAGATTGATTATGACCTGATCCGTACTGTCGGAATCTGGGCATTTAAAATTATTCTTATATGCCTGCTGGCACTTGTCATTGTGTTTTATTTTGGAAGACAGGTGAAAAATTCAGGAGATTCCATGCGTCCGGCAGTGCTGGACGGGGATATCGTTCTGGTAAACCGAATGATTTATGACGCAAGCAAGCCAAAACGCGGCGATATTATTGTATTCAAGCCAAACGGCAATGAAAACGCCCGATCCTATATCAAGCGGATTATCGGACTTCCCGGAGAGACTGTTCAGATCAAGGACGGGGAAATCTATATTGACGGCGAGAAGCTGGAAGAAAAGTACGAAACAACTGCCATTGAGGATGCCGGAACCGCTTCGGAGGAGATCACTCTGGACGGAGATGAGTATTTTGTTCTGGGCGATAACCGCAGGAACAGTGAAGACAGCAGAATGGCAGATATCGGGAATGTAAAACGTTCCGAGATCGAAGGCAAAGCATGGTTTGTTCTTTCGACAAAAGGAAATTTTGGATTTATATAGATAAAAGGAGGCACCTATGCATTTTCAATGGTACCCGGGTCATATGACCAAAGCGAAAAGAATGATGCAGGAAAATATCAAACTGATTGACCTGATTATCGAACTTGTGGATGCGAGAGTTCCGGTCAGCAGCCGGAACCCGGACATCGATGAACTTGGAAAACAGAAAGCAAGACTGATCCTTCTGAACAAGTCAGATCTGGCATCGGAAGGATGCAACGAAAAATGGGAGAAGTATTTCAAAGATAAGGGCTTTTCCGTTGTGAAGGTGAATTCCAGAAGCGGAGCAGGGATCAAATCCATCAACGGGGTGATTCAGGAAGCCTGCAGGGAGAAAATCGAACGTGACAGAAGACGCGGTATTTTGAACAGACCGGTCCGTGCCATGGTAGTCGGAATTCCGAATGTAGGAAAGTCGACCTTTATCAATTCCCTGGCTGGAAAGGCCTGCACCAAGACCGGAAACAAGCCGGGTGTGACAAAGGGGAAACAGTGGATCCGTCTGAATAAGCAGGTGGAGCTTCTGGACACACCGGGAATTCTCTGGCCGAAGTTTGAGGATCAGGAAGTCGGGATGAAGCTGGCTTTCATTGGATCAATCAAAGATGAGATTTTAAATACAGAAGAGCTTGCTGCAGAGCTGATCCGGCGTTTGCAGGGCAGATACCCGAATCTGACGGAAGAACATTACGAGATAGAGGAAAGCCGGGATCCGTACGAAACACTGCGTTTGATCGCAGAAAAGAAACACTGCCTGACAAAGGGAGGAGAGCTTGACTTAGAGAAAGCGGCTGTATTATTTATGGATGATTTCCGAAGCGGAAAGCTTGGAAGGCTGACGCTGGAAATTCCGGAGGATTACGAATAAGGGGAGACAAAGATGAAACAAGAGGATAAAGAAGAAAAGGGGAAAAGGAAATCAGCTGCGAGGGAAGTGATGGACTGGATCATCTATATTGGCATTGTCCTGCTGCTTTCCTGGCTGATTATCACATTTGTCGGAGTACGCACTGTAGTAGACGGCCGGTCCATGGAGCCGACACTTCATGACGGAAACAACCTGATTGTAGATAAGCTGTCGTACCGTTTCCGTGATCCGAAACGTTATGAAATCATCGTTTTTCCGTACAAATATGAAGAGAATACATATTATATCAAACGGATTATCGGCCTGCCGGGAGAGACGGTCCAGGTGAAAGACGGGGAAGTCTATATTGACGGGGAACTGCTCGGAGAAGACTACGGGGCAGAGCCGATGGAGGATGCCGGAATTGCCGCGGAGCCGATTCAGCTTGGCGACGATGAATATTTTGTCCTGGGCGATAACCGGAACCACAGCTCGGACAGCCGGGACGCCAGTGTCGGAGTACTGAAAAGGGAGGATCTGATCGGAAGAGCCTGGATCCGGATTTATCCGTTTGATGAAATGGGGTTTGTTGTACATGAGTAAAACAATCAAAGAAATAAAAGAAGAGTTCGGGCGAACCCCTGTGGAGAGCTGGAATGCGCTTTATTCGGAATACGAAGGTGATTCCCGTTCCGGCGTTCAGAAACTGCTTCACTCTTTTCGGAAGCAGGAGGAGGCCAGAAAGCAGGAGCTGATACGTCTGGAGGAAATGTGCCGGTACGAAAAGAAATATCAGTCCTATGATTATATCTGTGGGATTGACGAAGTGGGGAGAGGGCCGCTTGCCGGCCCGGTGGTAGCGGCGGCAGTGATCCTGCCAAAGGACTGCCAAATCCTCTATATCAATGATTCAAAGAAACTTTCGGCCAAAAAGCGGGAAGAGCTTTATGGCGAGATCATGGAAAAAGCGATTGCAGTAGGAATCGGGATGGCGGGACCGCAGAGAATTGACGAAATCAATATTCTGCAGGCGACTTATGAGGCAATGAGGGAAGCAGTGAGTAAGCTGACGGTCCGGCCGGATCTGCTGCTCAATGATGCGGTCACGATTCCGGATGTCCTGATTCCACAGGTCCCGATTATCAAAGGAGATGCGAAAAGCATTTCCATCGCCTGTGCCAGTGTTATTGCAAAAGTGACAAGAGACCGGCTGATGGTGGAATACGACAAAGTACTTCCGGAATATGGATTCGCGTCCAATAAAGGGTATGGATCCAAAGACCACATCGAGGCACTGAAAACATATGGACCGTCCCCGATTCACAGAAGCACATTTATCACACACTTTGTGTAACGGAGGATGCCGGATGAATCAGAAAGACAAAGGAAATGCTGCGGAACATCTTGCGGCAGCCTTTCTGGAGAGAAAAGGCTTTCAGATTCTGGAACGGAATTTCCGCTGCCGTGCCGGGGAGATTGATCTGATTGCGAAGGAAGGGGACTGTATCGTTTTCGCAGAGGTCAAATACCGGAGCAGCACGTCTCTTGGACGGCCGGAGGAAGCGGTTGACCAGAGAAAGCAGCGGCGGATCTGCAGGGCTGCACTTTACTATCTTACAACCCATGGGCTTTTGGAGAGCCCGGTCCGCTTTGATGTGATTGCCGTCCTTGGAGAGGAGATCACGCACTTTGAACATGCATTTGAATTTCAGGAATAACAGGTAACAGATTATGAAAACATGGAAAACAACAAACAATCAGAATGATATTGTGTGCCGCACCGGAGCAGGAGACGTTCCGTATCTGTCGTTTCCGCTTCTTGAGCAGAGCGGTCTGGTACATCATGGATTCTCCACCCGCATGGGCGGAGTGAGTACCGGAATCTATGAGAGCATGAACCTGAGCTTCACAAGGGGCGATGAAGATGCATCTGTCCGGGAGAATTTTGAACGGTTCGGCGCTGCAATCGGCGTCCGGACTTCTGACATGGTCTTTTCCAGACAGACACATACGTCCAATGTCCGTATTGTCACAGAGGAGGATCGTGGAAAAGGAATTGTCTGTCCGGTAGATTACGATAATGTTGACGGCCTTGTCACCGATGTGCCGGGACTCTGCCTTGTGACATTTTATGCAGACTGTGTTCCGCTGTTTTTTCTGGATCCGGTCAGGAAGGTGATCGGTCTGTCCCATTCCGGGTGGCGCGGGACTGTGGCAAAAATCGGCCTGGAAACGGTGAAGAAGATGCAGGAAGTCTATGGAAGCCGCCCGGAGGATACTCTGGCATGTATCGGCCCGTCCATCTGCCAGTCATGCTATGAAGTGAGCGGAGATGTCATTGATGCGTTCCGGGAGTCTTTTTCTCCCAGGCTTTGGGAAACACTGTTCTACGAAAAACCGGACGGGAAATATCAGCTTAACCTCTGGAAAGCAAATGAAGTGGTCTTTGCCGAGGCCGGCATTTTGACGGAACACATTGCGGTGACGAATATCTGTACGAACTGCAATCCGGAGCTATTATATTCACACAGGGCGTCCGGCGGCAGACGGGGGAGTCTTGCCGCCTTTCTTGCCCTGAAAGAAACACAGGAGGGAAATCAACCACCATGTATTACACACTTCTGACAGAAAATGTAACAGAGAGGGTAACCGAAAATATTCAGCAGGAAGTCGAGACACAGACAAACTTTGCTGTCAATTTCCTGAATGAAAATCTGCCAAAGGTCATTGAATTCGGAATCGGTGTGATCTTTGCGCTGATCTTTTTTGCGATCGGAAGGGTTTTGATCAACTGGGTACGGAAACTCGTCCGCGCTTCCATCGAACGGTCCAATGCAGACAAAGGGGTAGAGCAGTTTGTGGATTCCTGTCTGAAGACGGGGCTGTACGCAATACTGATTTTAACAATTGTTGTGCGTTTTGGAGTGGATACTTCTTCGGTAGCAGCGCTTCTTGCTTCCGGAGGTGTGGCAATCGGTCTTGCGTTACAGGGAAGCTTGTCAAACTTCGCCGGAGGAGTGCTGATTCTTCTTCTGAGACCATTTACAGTAGGAGACTATATTATTGAGCATACGGATAATCTGGAAGGAACTGTTAAAGAGATTCAGATTTTCTATACAAAGCTTTCCACTGTTGACAACAAGACGATCGTTATACCAAACGGAAGTTTATCAAACAACAGTCTGACCAATGTAACAGCGATGGATCTTCGACGGCTGGATTTTTATGTCAGAATCGGATACGATGAGGATCTGCAGTCTGCTCAGAAGATTATCCGGCATGTAATGGAGCAGGAGGCGGAAGTAATCAAGGATAAAGAGCATACGGTTTTTGTGGATGATCTGGCAGAAAGTTACGTGAGACTTTGCGTAAGACTATGGCTGAAATCCGATGTATACTGGGATATACGGGCGAGTATCATGGAAAAGACGAAACTTGCACTTGACGAAGCGGGAATCCGCTTTGCCGGACAAAAGATGGAAATTGTCATGAAAGAATGACAGAATCATAAAAAGGCGGCAGAGAGCATCGCGTGAAAATCATGACGGATGCCTCTGCCGTTTTTCTTACATGGAATAGATCTGATATTCCTCTCCTTCCAGAGTTTTCCAGTGAAAGGTACCATTTTCAAGAATCATATAGCTATGCCGGCTGTTTTCTTTTGGAAGAGAGACAGATCCCGGATTCAGATAAGTAAAGGTCTCTGTTTTTGTACATGCAGGCACATGAGTATGTCCGTGAAGCAGGATATCTCCTTCCTGAAGAAGCGGTGGTGTCTGCAGATTATACTGATGACCATGTGTAACAAAAACCATCCGGTCCTTTTCGGAAATCAGACAGTAGTCTGCAAGAATAGGAAAATTGAGAACCATCTGATCGACTTCGCTGTCACAGTTTCCACGCACACAGAAAATGCGTGATGCAAGAGGATTGAGCAGTTCAATCACCTTCTTCGGATCATATTCCGCAGGAAGATCATTGCGCGGGCCGTGATAGAGGATATCTCCAAGAAGAACCAGACGGTCGGCGGATTCGTTTTTAAATGCTTCCAGCATTTTCTTGCAGTAAAAAGCGGATCCGTGGATATCGGATGCAATAAAATATTTCATAGCAGTATTCCTCCTTTTCTCAAAAAGTGTATCACAGTCTAAAAAAATACTCAAGCTCTGCCCGATAGTGATTTGACAGAAAAAGGATCCATCCGATATAATAAGTGGCAGAATCATACTGCCTTTTCAGGTGGAAGAAAGGAATAAAAACATGCGTGTAATAGCAGGAAGTGCAAAACGATTGCAGCTAAAAACGATAGAAGGGCTTGACACAAGGCCGACAACAGACCGGATCAAGGAGACACTGTTTAATATGATTTCCCCGGAACTTGCCGACTGCCGGTTTCTTGATCTGTTCAGCGGCAGCGGAGCCATCGGGATTGAAGCATTAAGCCGTGGCGCGCGGACCGCGTATTTTGTAGAAAAAAACCAAAAGGCGGCAGCCTGCATCCGTGACAATCTGAAACATACCAGACTGGAGGATCGGGCGGTCCTGATGAAAACGGATGTCATCAGCGCACTGAGAAAAATGGAAGGAGAAGCGCCGTTCGATTTCATTTTCATGGATCCGCCGTATCATGCGGGAGCAGAGTTTGAAGTATTTGATTATCTGAGATCTTCTTCACTCGTCAGCGAGGATACACTGATCATTCTGGAGGCATCTTTGGATACTGATTTCAGTTTTCTGGAGGAGATGGGATACGAGATTATAAAAGAAAAAAAATATAAAACAAACAGGCATATTTTTGTCGAAAGACGTTGAGTTCTTTCGTGGAACGTGATAGAATAACAAAGTAAATGACAGGATTTGTCGAAGTAAGAAGGAGAGTGTAACTATGAGCAGCCGAATTGAGCAGATTATTGATGAAATTGAGGAATACATAGATAATTGTAAGTTCCAGCCATTATCCACGACAAAGATTATTGTGAACAAAGATCAGATCGACGAGTTGTTGAGAGAACTCAGAATGAAGACGCCGGAAGAGATCAAGCGTTATCAGAAGATCATCGATAATAAAGACGCAATCCTTGCAGATGCCCAGACAAAGGCAGATACGATGATTCAGGAAGCAAAAGCAAAGACAGACGAGCTTGTAAGTGATCATGAAATCATGCAGCAGGCATATGCACAGGCAAACGAGATCGTAGCGGCTGCTACGGAACAGGCACAGCAGATTATTGACAGCGCGACTGAGGATGCAAACCAGCTCCGCATGGGTGCCATGGGATATGCAGATGATCTGATGGCAAAAGTAGAAAATATGATCGGACATGCGCTGGATAATTATACATCCAAGTATGACAGCCTTGTCAATTCCCTTCAGGAATCTTACGACATGGTACGCAATGACCGCGAGGAACTCCGGATTCAGGATGAGACAGAAGCAGAGTTCGCTCAGGCTATGGATGAGGAATAATAGCTGCTACAGTATTTGAATATAGAGATACGCCATGAGACTGGCTGCCGCACCGGCAGCCAGTTTTTCTGCAATATACGGAGTGATTTTCAGACCACTTCCATTCAGCATGCCGTTTGTCTGTGCACCGGCACAAAATCCTCCGAAGGCACAAAGTCCCATGATACAGGCATAGCGTAACGAAAAGGGAAGAGGGAGTGTTTCCAGCATTACCACTCCATTTGTGATCTCCAGAAAAGAAAGCAGCAGCCTGCCTGGAAGAGTACCGGCGAAGGGGAGCTTGCACGCAAGTTCCAGAAATACGGAAAATACAATAATATATCCCCCGATTTTGGTTATCGTTTCAAAGCTGTCCATAATTGACAGATCAAGTACATCCATGGAAAAACGTCCGTTGTCTCCGTGAAAAACTGTCGGTGCCGGATGGGTTTCTTTTTTCAGATAGATCCTGCAAAAGGCGAAGCTCAGTACCACGGGAACAAGAAGAAAAATTATCATGGATCCAAAGACAAGAGAAGGGTCCCCGATCGTCTGGCATACTACAAACCCGGCCATAAAACCAGGGCTGGTATTATTGCAGAAAGAGAGCAGATATGCCCCCTCGCGGGATGAAATCCTCCGGTCCCGCACCAGATCCGCCGTGACCTTCGCACCCATGGGATAACCGCATAAAAATCCGGTAAGCACCGCAAAGCAGCCGCCCGGACTGACAGAAAACAAAGGTCCGAGGACCGGATAGACAAGGCGTGAAATGTGCCGGATCAGACTGGTCCTCAGCATGATATTGACAATAATCAGAAAAGGAAGCAGAGTCGGAAGTACCGTCTCAAACCAGAGCAGCAGCCCGTTCCTGGCCCCCTGAAATACATCTCCCGGAAACAACAGCATGATGACAAATAGGAAAATCGTGAAAATGACAAAAAAATAACGTTTCAAAATCGTTCCTTTGGTAAAAATAGTCAATAAATTGTATGAAAAATATGGTGATTTTAGAAGCACTATGCTATAATAAGTTTAGATTTGGTAAAAAACGAGAGAAAGGGAGATAACAATGGCAGTACTGGAACAATTAGAACCAAAAAAAGTATTTCAGATTTTTGAGGAGCTTTCCTCTGTTCCGCGAGGAACATTTTACGATGAGAAAATCAGCAACTGGTGTGTGGACTTTGCAAAAAAACGGAATCTGGAATACATACAGGACGATGCGGGGAACGTCATCATCAAAAAGCCGGGAACATCTGGATATGAAAATTCGGAGCCGGTCATTCTGCAGGGACATATGGATATGGTCTGCGAGAAAGTGGAGGGCTCAGATCACGATTTTGAGAATGATCCTCTGGAGCTTTATGTAGAAGACGGATATGTAAAAGCGAAAGGAACAACACTTGGCGGTGACGACGGAATTGCCATTGCCTACGCATTTGCGCTTCTCGACAGCGATGATATTCCGCATCCGCCGCTGGAAGTTATTGTGACAACAGACGAAGAGATCGGAATGGGCGGAGCCAATGCCCTTGACATGTCACAGATCAAGGGAAATATTTTCCTCAACATCGACGGAGAAGAGGAAGGCATTATTCTTGCAGGCTGTGCAGGAGGTGTTCTTGAGACTTTGAAGATTCCTGCAGAGCGGGAAGAAAAGAGCGGTTCTGTGATGAGAATCAAAGTAAGAGGACTCCGGGGAGGACATTCCGGATCCCAGATCCACGAGCAGCGTGGAAACGCAAATAAAATCATGGGAAGAATCCTGAATCATCTCGATCAGGGTACTGAGATTGCTCTTGTATCCGTAAGTGGAGGTTCCCAAGATAATGTCATTGCCGGTACGGCAGAAGCAGTAATTGCAGTGGCAGATCCGAAGAAGGCTCAGGAGATTGTATCTGACATGGAAGCTACATTAAAGGCAGAGTTTTCCTCTGATGAACCGGATCTTCAGGTTCCGGTTACCGTCACGGAAGAGACGGTACAGGCACTCACAAAAGAAGTCACAAAGAAAGTGATTTTTGCAATGGTCTGCACACCGTACGGTGTACAGGGACTCAGCAGAGATCTTCCAGGTGTGGTAGAGACTTCCCTGAATCTTGGTATTGTAAAAACTGATGAGACAGCCATCTCCCTGATGTACTATCTGAGAAGCAGCGTGAACTCCCAGATGCAGGAATTAAAATCCATTTTCCGGACATGGGCTGAAATGCTTGGAGGCACTCATGAAGAGAGTGGAGAATATCCTGCATGGATGTATCAGAAAGAATCAAAAATACGTCCTCTGATGGCGGAAGCATACAAGGAAGTCACAGGTAAGGATGCCGTGATTTCTACTGTACATGCCGGACTGGAATGTGGCCTTCTGTCTGCGAAAAAGCCGACACTGGACTGTGTTTCCTTCGGACCGGATATCCCGGATGTACACTCTGTCAATGAGCGTCTGGATATCGAGTCAACCGCGCGTGTATGGGAAATGATCAAAGTGGTTCTCGCAAAACTGAAATAAAACAGAATGTGGACGCCGCGCCGGTGACAGGAATGCTGCCGGCGCGGAACTCTTTGTTTAACAGGAAACTCCGTTCCCTGTTAAACAAAAAACGCTCCGCGGGATGCGCACTCGCGCAAAGCAGAAATTAGTCGCTAAAGCGACCGCGCTCGGCGCGAGAGTTCCGCAAGCGGAACTCTTTATTCTGAAAAGGAGGATATTATGGAATTACAGAATGCATTGGAAACAAGAAGAAGTATCCGGAAATATCAGGCAAAACCGGTGGAGCCTGAGAAAATCCGCCAGATGATCCAGGCGGCTATTCTTGCTCCGTCCTGGAAGAATTCTCAGGTTACGAGATATTATGTCGCACAGTCTGAAGAGGCACTGAAAAAGGTAAGAGAAGCGCTGCCGGAGTTTAACCGCAATAATACAAAAGATGCCCCGGTTCTGATCGTTTCCACCATCGTTAAGGGCCGTTCCGGATACAATGTGGATGGTACTGCCTCCAATGAACTGGAAGACGGCTGGGGATGCTACGACTGCGGCATGCAGAATATGAATCTGCTTCTGAAAGCGACCGAACTTGGTCTGGGAACCCTTGTAATGGGAATCCGGGATGCCGGGAAACTGAAAGAGGTATTTGAGATTCCGGAAGAAGAGATCGTTGTCAGCGTGATCGGAGTCGGATATGCGGATGTAGATCCGGAAATGCCGAAGAGAAAAAGCGTCGATGAAACCGCGAAATTTTATTAAATTCAAATCTGAAAACAAAACTGCCGGATTCCCTGATGAACCGGCAGTTTTTGTTTAACAGGAAACTTCATTCCCTGTTAAACAAAAAGGCTCCGCAGGATGCGTACTCGCGCAAAGCAGAAAATTAGTCGCTAAAGCGACTGCGCTCGGCGCAAGAGTTCCTCTTGCGGAACTCTTTGTCATATCCCGGCCGGACATTTCATACTACTAGTCAAAAAGGGGGAAGCTGGCACATATGCAGAGACGCAGAGGATATATGCAGTTTCTGATACTGGTTCTTCTTCTGATTCTGGAAGGAGCTGCCATTCCCAAATTTCAAAATGACGCATCCTATTTTTCCCTTGGCAAAAGCGTTGTTTCGGAAGAGTTTTTCCGCAGTCATGAACTGACAGAGGAGATGGTCTCGTATATGAGAACTTCCAAAGAACCGGGACGGGCGGCCGGACTGTTTCTTCTGGAACAGAACTTCCACTCGGATATTTCTTTTCCTTCACTGACAAAGCAGAATTTTCAGAAGATCGAAAAACAGTGGCGGGCCAGCCCGTCTTATTCCGCCTATATGGCAGCCTGCGAAAAGATCTGGGCGGATGTCCGGTATTTTCCGGTTATGTTCTGGAAAGAGGAGCCGGATCTTACCGTCACCTACGAAGATTCCTGGATGTATGAGCGGACTTACGGAGGAAAGAGGGGACACGAGGGGACGGATCTGATGGCATCCGAAAATAAAAGAGGGATTTTCCCGATTGTCAGCATGACGGATGGAACGGTCACAAGTAAAGGATGGCTTCCGAAAGGAGGATGGCGGATCGGGATCACGGCACCTCACGGAGGCTATTTCTATTACGCTCATCTGGATTCTTACGCGGATGTGGAAATCGGGGAGGAGATAGAGGCGGGCGACCTGATTGGGTATATGGGTGACAGCGGATACGGAGACGAGGGGACAACGGGTAAATTCCCGGTACACCTGCATCTTGGGATTTATCTGGAAGAGCCGGACGAAGAAATCAGTATCAATCCATACTGGATTCTCCGATATGTGGAAGACTCCAAACTTTTCTGTAGAAAAAGTGACTGAAGCATGGAGAATTTGCTGCAGGTATGGTATACTGACTCTGTATGCGAAAGGAGAAAATATGGAGTTACCAAAAGCATTTGAAGAGAAAATGAAAACCCTCCTGGGTGAAGAATTTGATGCATATACGGCCTGCTATGAGGAGCCGCGCTACTATGGCCTCCGTGTCAATACTTCCAAAATCAGCGTGGAAGAATTCCAAAAGATCTGTCCGTTTTCCATTACCCCGGTTCCGTGGATCGAAAACGGATTTTATTATGACGGAGAAAAAGAAAGCCCGGCCAGACACCCGTATTATTACGCAGGTCTTTATTATCTGCAGGAGCCAAGTGCCATGACACCGGCCAACCGCCTGGATATTACACCGGGGGAGAGGGTGCTGGACGTCTGTGCCGCTCCCGGCGGAAAGGCAACGGAACTTGGAGCGAAGCTTCAGGGAGAGGGCGTGCTGATCGCCAATGATATCAGCAACTCCCGGGCCAAGGGACTTTTAAAGAATCTCGAACTGTTCGGAATCGGAAATATGCTTGTTCTGAGCGAGGAGCCGGGAAAGCTGATGGACTACTTCCCGGAATATTTTGATAAAATTCTGATCGACGCTCCGTGCTCCGGCGAAGGGATGTTCCGGAAAGATAAAAAGATGATGAAGGCATGGGAGGAACACGGCCCTGAGTTTTTCTCAAAACTTCAAAGAAGCATTCTGACCCAGGCCGCAGCAATGTTGAAGCCGGGCGGAATGCTTCTGTATTCCACCTGTACGTTTGACCCGCTGGAAAATGAGGGAAGCGTCTCCCGGCTTCTGGAACAGTATCCGGAGTTTGAACTTCAGGAGATCCGCCCATATGAAGGATTCCGGGAAGGACGCCCGGAATATGCTTCCATCCGTCAGGAAGAGTTTCGTAAAACCGTCCGGATTTTCCCACATCACATGAAAGGCGAGGGACATTACCTTGCCCTTCTGAAAAAGGGGAACGGGGAAGGTTCCGAAACACAGACATCCAGGATTCACCCGGCGAAAGGAAGAAGTGCTTCCTACGAGAAACTGCCGGAAGATCTGAGAAATTTTTTGCAGCTTGTGCACCGTCCGTTTGATGCCGGCCGGTTTGATATCCGTAAAGACCGGGTTTACTATATGCCGGAAGGCCTTCCGGATCTTACCGGCATCCGCTTTTTGCGAAGCGGTCTTCTCATTGGAGAACTGAAAAAAGGAAGATTTGAGCCAAGTCAGGCGCTTGCCATGAACCTGAAAAAAGAGGAATATGAGAATATTCTCGATTTTCCGCTTTCAGATGAGCGTGTGATCAAATATCTGAAAGGTGAGACGATTCTCACCGATGATCTGACCGGGCCGAAAGAAAAGGGATGGTATCTCGTCTGCGTGGACGGATATCCACTTGGATTCGGAAAGCTTTCCCAGGGCACGTTGAAGAACAAATATCTTCCAGGATGGAGATGGATGTCATCATGATGCGGTTAGATCGGATTTTAACAGAGATGGGAGCAGGCAGCCGGCAGGAAGTCAAAAAGCTGATCCGCAAAGGACAGGTCAGCGTGGATGGAGAGATCATCAAAAAGCCGGAGGTCAAAGTAGAGGAAAAAACCGCCAGGATCCGGTGCCTTGGCATTTCGTACCGGTATGAGCCTTATGTTTATTATATGCTCCACAAACCGGCCGGTGTCGTATCTGCGACAGAGGATTCCAAAGAGCGGACCGTACTGGAGCTGCTGGAAAATCCGGCAAGAAAAGATCTGTTTCCGGTGGGACGCCTTGACAAGGACACAGAGGGGCTTCTGCTTCTGACAAACGACGGAGAGCTGGCCCATCGTCTCCTGTCACCGAAAAAGCATGTAGATAAGACATACGAGGCTGTCATTTCCGGTATTGTCACGGAAGAGGACGCAGCCGCATTTGCACGGGGAGTGGATATCGGAGACGATACTCTGACACTTCCGGCAGTGCTGGAAATTTTAAAGACCGATCCGGAACAGAATTGTTCCGAAATTTCCATCACAATACAGGAAGGACGCTATCACCAGATCAAACGGATGTTTGAGGCGGTTGGAAAGCGCGTTGTTTATCTGAAACGAATCCGGATGGGAACATTGAAGCTGGATCCGGAGCTTCCCAAGGGGGCATCACGCCGGCTGACAGAAGAAGAAATTGATGCGTTAAAACAGGCCTGGGCAAAGGAGAGCTAAATGAGAACAGATATGACTGAAAAAACAAAAGCAGTGATCTTTGACATGGACGGGACCCTGATCGACTCCATGTGGATCTGGCCGGACATTGATGCATATTATGTAAAAAAATATCATCTGGAGCTTCCGGATGATTTTCACAGAGCGATCGAGGGAAAGTCCTACCATGAGACGGCACAGTATTTCCGGGATACATTTGACATGGCACTATCGACCGAAGAAATCATGGACGAATGGACCAGCCTTGCCTACCAGAGATATACCGAGGAGGTCACGTTGAAACCGGGAGTGGAGGAATTCCTCCGGTATGGGAAGGAAAACGGAATCCTGTTCGGAATTGCGACGAGCAACGGAAGGACTCTTGCTGAAGCAGCACTGAAAGCGCTTCAGATCGATACCTATTTTACGGCCATGCGGACTTCCGGGGAGGTAAACGTTGGAAAGCCGTCTCCGGATATTTACCTCAAGGTGGCTGAGGACATGCAGGTCCGGCCGGAGCACTGTCTTGTGTTCGAGGACGTGCCGATGGGGATTCTGGCAGGAAAACGCGCGGGCATGCAGGTGTGCGCCGTCTACGATGAGTTTTCCCGTCCACTGGATCAGGAAAAGAAAAAACTTGCCGACTATTACATCCATGATTTTCACGATGTAATGGATCGCATCAAAGAGAGGAACACAGATGGAAAATAAGTTTTTACCGGTCTCCCGAAGAGAGATGGAAGAGCGGGGATGGGATCAGGTTGATTTTGTCTACATCAGCGGAGACGCCTATGTAGACCATCCGTCCTTTGGACACGCCATCATTACAAGACTTCTGGAGGCTCATGGATACAGAGTCGGGATCATTGCACAGCCGGACTGGAAGGACAAGAACAGCATTACCGTTTTCGGGGAGCCAAGACTTGCATTTCTTGTATCGGCCGGAAATATGGATTCCATGGTCAACCATTACAGCGTTTCCAAGAAGCGCAGAAGCCATGACGCCTATACGCCGGGCGGCGTCATGGGGAAACGTCCTGATTACGCCTGCGTCGTCTACGGAAATCTGATCCGCCAGACGTACAAAAAGACGCCGGTGATTCTCGGCGGAATCGAGGCAAGTCTCAGAAGACTGGCCCATTACGATTACTGGTCTGACCGGCTGAAACGCTCCGTGCTTCTGGATTCCGGAGCGGATCTGATTTCCTACGGAATGGGAGAACGCTCTATTGTGGAAATCGCAGATGCATTGAACGCCGGAATCCGGGTGGAAGACCTGACTTATATTGACGGGACTGTCTGCAAGGTCAAAGACCGGGAAGCGATATATGACGCCGTGGAGCTGCCGGCCTATTCCGAGCTTCAGAAAGACAGGCTTCGTTATGCCGAGAGTTTCTATACCCAGTACTGTAATACGGATCCGTTTACGGCAAAGCGGCTGATTGAGCCGTATTCGGAGCACGTCTATGTCGTACAGAATCCGCCTGCAAAGCCGTTGTCCCAGACCGAGATGGACGATGTGTACGCGCTTCCTTACATGCGGACCTATCATCCGATGTACGAAAAGGACGGAGGAATTCCGGCCATCTCAGAAGTGAAATTCAGTCTGATCAGCAACCGGGGATGTTTTGGTGCCTGCAGTTTCTGCGCACTGACATTCCATCAGGGCAGAATCATTCAGACAAGAAGTCATGAGTCCCTTATTGAGGAGGCGAAACTTCTGACGGAGGAGCCGGATTTCAAAGGATATATTCACGATGTAGGCGGACCGACTGCCAACTTCCGGCATCCGGCCTGCGACAAGCAGCTGACTCACGGAGCATGTAAGCACAGACAGTGCCTGTTCCCGAAACCATGCAAAAATCTGAATGTGGATCATAAAGACTACCTGAAGCTCCTGCGAAGCCTCCGGGAAATACCGAAGGTCAAGAAGGTCTTTATCCGTTCCGGTATCCGGTTTGATTATGTCATGGCAGATCCGGATGATACCTTTATGCGGGAGCTTTGCGAATATCACGTAAGCGGGCAGCTCAAAGTAGCGCCGGAACATATTGCGGACCCGGTTCTTCAGATGATGGGAAAACCGGAGAATTCCGTGTACCGCGCATTTACTGAAAAATATAAAAAGATCAACGAACAGCTTGGAAAGAAACAGTATCTGGTTCCATACCTGATGTCGTCTCACCCGGGCTCCACCTTAAAAGAGGCGGTGGCTCTTGCGGAATATCTGCGGGATCTTGGCTATATGCCGGAACAGGTGCAGGACTTTTATCCGACACCGTCCACCATCTCTACCTGTATGTACTACACGGGAGTCGATCCAAGGACAATGAAGCCGGTATATGTACCGAAGTCCCCGCATGAGAAGGCGATGCAGAGGGCGCTGATTCAGTACCGGAATCCGAAAAACTATGAGCTGGTCATGGAAGCTCTCAAAAAAGTAGGGCGGGAAGACCTGATTGGTTTTGGAAAGCATTGTCTGATCCGTCCAAGACAGACAAAAGAGGACCGGTATTTTGCAAAAAAACGGCAGCAGTCAAAGGAGGCTGCAGCACCGAGGAAAAAGAAAACCATCAGAAATACACATAAGAAAAAGAAAAAATAGCAGCAGGGAGGAATATATATGAGGATTGCAGTTGTGACAGGAGCATCTTCCGGGATCGGGAGAGAGTTTGTAACCCGGATCCCCGCATTTTACAGGCAGCTTGATGAGATATGGATCACAGCCAGAAGAGCGGAAAGGCTGGAACAGGTCAAAAAGACCGTGGAGGAGAAAACCGGGATCTATGTCCGGATTTTTGCAGGCGATCTGGAAAAAGATCTGATCTATAAGCAAATCTTAAACCGCCTCGAGAATCAGAATCCGGATGTCCGGATGCTTGTAAATGCCGCCGGATTTGGAAAAATCGGAGAGGCAAAAGAGATTGCCGGGCACGATCCGCAGGCCCAGCTTCGGATGATCGACGTCAACTGCCGCGCGCTCACGAAAATGACGCTGATGATCCTCCCGTACATGAAAAAGGGAAGCAGGATTTTAAATATATCAAGCGGGGCAAGCTTCTGCCCGCAGCCTGGATTTACAGTTTACGCGGCAACAAAGGCGTATGTCACCAGCTTCTCCAGAGGACTCGCCGAAGAGCTGAAAAAAGACGGAATCATTGTGACAGCGGTCTGCCCGGGACCTGTGGATACGGAATTCTTTGAGGTGTCCGGAACCAATAACAGCAAGGCCAAACAGGCAACGATGGTTTCGGCGCAGGATGTAGTCCGGACCGCACTGCTGGATGCAAAAATGAAAAAGCCTGTTTCTGTTCATGGAACATTGATGAAAGGGGCAAGGATCGCCGGTAAACTGATGCCGGAGAATGTCATCTTTTACGCCATGGACAAATGGATGAAATAAAGGGGAGCATTTATGAAAATTACAAAAGGGATGCCAGGTTATATCAGGGATCAGAAGAAAAAGCGGATCCTGATCACCATCCTTCTTTTTGGGATCAGCATTGCCGTCTTTCTGACCGGATATCTGACAACACACACGAGAAACAATCTGCTTACCATCGTGGCGATTCTGGGATGCCTTCCGGCCGCCAGATCCGCTGTCGGAATGATTATGCTGCTGCCATACCGGTCTTTTGAGGAAGAGAAAGTCAGGGAGGTGGAAACAGCGGCCGCCGGAATTCTTTCCGCTTATGACATGGTGCTTACCAGCTCGGAGAAAGTAATGCCTGTAGATGTGCTCCTGATTTCCAGACACCTGATCTGCGGGTATGTTTCCAGAACCAAGGTTCCTCCGGCAGAGGTGGAGGCATATCTCGTCAGGATTCTGAAAGAGAATCATTACGACAAAGTAACAGTCAAAATTTTTACTGACTACGATTCCTTTCTGAAGCGGGCCGAAAGTTTTGGAGAAACAAAGCAGAAATCAGAAGGGCAGCCGGACAGAGCGGTGCGTGAAATGCGCCGGCTGATTCTGACGGCTGCGGTATAGGAGAATCCAATGCAGACAATCAGAATTGAAAAGAATGATGCCGGGCAAAGAGCGGACAAGTTTTTGTCCAAATACCTGTCCAAGGCACCAAAAAGCTTTATCTATAAAATGATGCGGAAAAAAAACATCACCCTGAATAAGAAAAAGATGACGGGGAGCGAACATCTTACCGAGGGAGACCTTATCCAGATGTTTCTCTCCGATGAGACGATCGAAAAATTTTCCGAAAGCAAGTCCCAGGGGCCGGCTGTCAGGGATCAAAAAGCACTGGCCGGAAAGCTTCAGGTACTTTATGAAGATGAGGATGTACTGTTTGTCAACAAGCCGTGCGGACTGCTCTCGCAGAAAGCATCGCCCGGCGACATCTCTCTGGTTGAGTATCTGACAGCCTACCTGCTGGAAAAGGGGGAGATCACACCGGAAGAGCTTCGGCGTTTCCGCCCGTCCATCTGTAACCGCCTGGACCGGAATACAAGCGGCATTGTGACAGCTGGGAAAAGCCTGCGGGGCCTTCAGGTGTTGAGCGGGATGTTGAAAGACCGTTCTGTTCGGAAGTATTATCGGACCATCGTGTACGGACAGATGAAAGAGCCTGTCCGGGCCTGCGGTTTCCTGACCAAGGACGAGCAGCATAACAAAGTATCGATCAGTTCCAAGCCTTCCGAGGGCAGCGTCCCGATCGAGACCGAATATGTTCCAATTCAGACAGGGGCGAAGCACACCCTTCTGGAGGTGCACCTGATTACCGGACGGACCCATCAGATCCGGGCCCACCTTGCTTCCCTCGGATATCCGATTATCGGAGATTACAAATACGGAAACCGGAGAGAAAACGACCGTCTGAAAAAGGAGTTCGGACTGACACACCAGCTTCTTCATGCATACCGGATGGAGTTCCCGGAAGAAACGGCAGAACTGAAAAAGCTGTCCGGCCTGATCGTCCGGGCGGAGCTTCCGAAACAGTTTGAGATGATTCAAAAAGTATATATTTAGAGTGAAAAAGGAGCAGCAACATGGCCACATGGACATCGAGAGGACTGCGGGGTTCTGCCCTGGAGGACTATATCAATCACACAAATGAACAATACCGCAACAAAGGCCTTGCTCTGATTCAGAAGATTCCAACGCCGATCACTCCGGTCCGGATCGACAAAGAACACCGGCACATTACCCTGGCGTATTTCGACCAGAGAAGTACCGTCGATTATATCGGCGCCGTGCAGGGGATTCCGGTCTGCTTCGATGCCAAAGAGTGCGCGGCGGACACCTTCCCGCTTCAGAATGTACACCGGCATCAGGTAGAATTTATGGAGGAATTTGAGCGTCAGGGAGGGATCGCCTTTCTGCTGATCCTCTACACGGGAAGGACAGAGCTTTACTACATGCGTTTTCAGGAACTGAAGCGGTTCTGGGAACGGATGGAGAAAGGCGGAAGAAAAAGTATCCGGTATGAAGAACTGGATCCCGAATTTTTCTTCACATTGAAAAACGGGTGCATGGTTCCTTATCTGGATGAGATACAGAAAGATCTTGACAAAAGAGAGTAAGATTTTTATAATATTCGTTGTAATTTCAATTTAACATGGTAGCATGATAAAGTGAACAAAAAGAAAAAGAGAAAGAGTGGATAAGACATGAAACAGAAAATTTTACACACACCGGAAGGGGTACGGGACATTTACAAAGTAGAGTGCCGGAAAAAGCTGGCACTGCAGGATAAGCTGCATCACGTCCTGCATCTTTATGGCTATCATGATATACAGACGCCGACCTTCGAATATTTTGACGTATTCCGAAAAGAGATCGGAACGATTTCTGTGAAGGAATTATATAAATTTTTTGACCGGGAGGGAAATATCCTTGCGCTACGGCCGGATATTACACCTTCTGTTGCCAGAGCTGCTTCGGCTCTGTATGAAATCGAAGAAAAGCCGCTTCGGCTTTGCTATATAGGAAACACGTTTATCAACCATTCCCGCTATCAGGGACGCCTGCGGGAGAATACACAGCTTGGCGCCGAGTATATCGGAGTAGATTCCAAGGATGTGGATGCGGAAATGCTGGCAATGGTTGTGGACTGTTTAAGACAGTCCGGTCTTGAGAATTTCCAGATCAGCGTAGGGAATGTCGGATTCCTGTACAGTCTCATGAAGGAAGCCAAACTTCCGCCGGAATATGAGGAGCACCTGCGTCAGCTGATCTCAAACCGGAATTATTACGGGGTGACGGAGCTTCTGGACGAAGCAAATGTCAAACCGGAGATGAAAGAGCTGTTCGGCCATCTGCCGGAACTGGTAGGAGGACCGGAAGTTCTTGATAAGGCGATGGCGATTGCGCCGAACGAGCTTGCCAAACGCGCCATCAAACGTCTGAAAGATACATATGAAATTCTGAAAGCATATACCGTACAGAAATATATCACATTTGACCTGAGCATGAGCGGTGCATACGGCTATTATACAGGCGTGATTTTCAGAGCATATACATTCGGCACCGGAGACGCGGTTGTCAAAGGAGGCCGGTACAATCATCTGATGGAAAAATTCGGAAAGCGGGCGCCTTCCATCGGATTTGCCGTTATTATCGATGAACTGATGAATGCCCTTGCAAGACAGCATGTGCAGATTTCCTACGAAGAGAATGCTGCTATCATTGTCTATGCGGATTCCCAGCGCAGACAGGCGATCAGCCTTGCGAAAGAATTCCGGGCACGACAGAACAGTACGGAACTGTTCTGCAAAAAGGCCAAAGAATCCCTGGATTATTACATCCAGTACGGTAAGAAAAATCAGGCGGAGAATCTCCTCTATCTTCCGGAAAACGGAGAGATCGAGATGATTAACCTGAAAACCGGGGAACGAAAAACAATCGGACAGAAGAAGGAGGAGGAACAGTCATGAGATATTTGACCTTTGCCCTCTGTAAAGGGCGCCTTGCAAAACAGACGCTGGAGCTTCTGGAGCAGGTTGGCATTACCTGTGAGGAAATGAAAGACAAGTCCTCGCGCAAACTGATTTTTGTAAACGAAGAGCTGAAACTCCGGTTTTTCCTTGCAAAAGGGCCGGATGTTCCGACTTATGTAGAGTACGGAGCCGCGGATATCGGTGTGGTCGGAAAGGATATTATTCTGGAAGAGGACCGGAAAGTCCACGAAGTACTCGACCTGAAATTCGGCGCCTGCCGGATGTGTGTCTGCGGACCGGAAAGCGCAAAGGAGCTTCTGGGACACCGGGAGATTATCCGGGCAGCCACAAAATATCCGAATATCGCAAAAAATTATTTCTTCGACCAGAAGCACCAGACGGTGGAGATCATCAAACTGAACGGTTCCATTGAACTTGCTCCGATCGTCGGGCTTTCCGAAGTAATTGTAGATATTGTCGAGACCGGAACGACATTGAAAGAAAACGGATTGAAAGTTCTGGAGGAAGTCTGCCCGCTTTCCGCAAGAATGATCGTCAATCCGGTCAGCATGAGAATGGAAAATGACAGAATCCGGGAACTGATCACCGGACTGAGGGAAATTTTAAAGTAAAGGCGGGATAGAAGATGAGAATCCAGAAATTGACAGAAGAGACAAAACAGAACCTTTTACAGGATCTGTTAAAGAGAAGTCCGGACAGTTATGGAGAATACGAAGAGCGGGTTGCCGCGATTCTGAAACAGGTAAAAGAGAAAGGTGATGAGGCGCTCTTTGCCTATACCGAACAGTTTGACCACGCCCATCTTACAAAAGAAACGGTCCGGGTATCCGAAGAGGAGATTGCAGAGGCATATGAAAAAACAGACGAAAAGCTGATCGGTGTAATCAGAAAAGCGCTGGAAAATATCAGAAGCTACCACGAAAAGCAAAAGCAGTACAGCTGGTTTGACAGCAAGCCGGACGGTACGCTTCTCGGACAGAAAGTCACCCCGCTGAAACGTGTGGGTGTTTACGTGCCGGGCGGGAAGGCGGTCTATCCTTCTTCCGTACTGATGAATGTGATCCCTGCAAGGATTGCCGGAGTGGACGAGATCATCATGGTGACGCCTCCGGGAAGGGATGGAAAAGTCAGTCCGCATACGCTGGTTGCGGCAAAAGAAGCAGGAGTGGACGCGATCTATAAAGTCGGCGGTGCTCAGGCCATCGCTGCCCTTGCGTACGGGACAGAGAGTATCCCGAAGACAGACAAGATTGTAGGACCGGGTAATATCTATGTTGCCCTTGCAAAAAAAGCAGTTTACGGATATGTCAGCATTGACTCGGTAGCGGGACCTTCGGAAATTCTGGTTATCGCAGATGAAACCGCAAATCCAAGATATGTTGCGGCGGATCTTCTTTCCCAGGCAGAGCACGACGAACTTGCTTCTGCGATTCTGGTAACGACAAGCGCCGAACTGGCAGAGAAGGTATCCGACGAAGTGGATGGATTCTTAAAGGAACTTTCCCGTGCGGAGATTATACAGAAATCACTGGATAATTACGGATATATCCTTGTTGCCCAAACGATGGAGGAAGCCATCGAGACAGCCAATGAAATTGCAAGCGAACATCTGGAAATTCTGACGAAAAATCCGTTCGATGTGATGACAAAGATCCGAAATGCAGGAGCTATCTTCCTTGGAGAGTATGCAAGCGAACCGCTTGGGGACTACTTTGCAGGACCGAACCACATTCTGCCGACAAATGGAACAGCGAAGTTTTTCTCTCCGCTTTCTGTCGACGATTTTATCAAGAAGTCCAGCATTATTTCCTACTCCAGAGATGCGCTTGAGAAAATTCACGAGGACATCGAATATTTTGCGCAGGCAGAGCAGCTGACCGCTCATGCCAATTCGATCAAAGTACGGTTTGAAAAAGAGGGGGAATAGCGATGCCGGAGCGAATTTCAGAACAACACAGAAAGACGAAAGAGACGGATATTTCCGTCCGCCTGAATCTGGACGGGACCGGAAAGACAAAGATCCGGACCGGAATCGGATTTTTTGACCATATGCTGGAAGGGTTTGCAAGGCACGGCCTTTTTGACCTGGAAGTGCAGGTAGAAGGCGATCTGAACGTAGATACGCATCACACCATCGAGGATACCGGGATTGTTCTTGGACGGGCGATCGCAGAAGCAGTCGGCGATAAAAAAGGGATCCGGAGGTTTGGATTCTTTCTCCTTCCAATGGATGAAACACTCTCCCTTGCGGCAATCGATCTTTCCGGTCGTCCGTTTCTGAAATATCAGGCAGAGTTTACCGTGGAAAAGATCGGAGAAATGGATACGGAGATGATCCGGGAGTTTTTCTATGCAGTATCCTACAGCGCCATGATGAATCTGCATCTGAAAATCGTAGATGAAGGAAACAATCATCATATGGCGGAGGCGCTTTTTAAAAGTTTTGGAAAGGCTCTTCACATGGCCGTTTCCTTTGAGCCTGGTATGACGGAAGTATGGTCTACAAAAGGTAGCTTATAGAAGAAAGGAACTGAAAACAGATGAGTTATAAAAGAATTGTTCCCTGCTTGTTTTTATGGCAGGGAAAAGCAGTCAGATGGTTCGATGATATGGATGTTCTCTCGGAAGACGCGGTTGCTCTTGCAAAGCATTACAGCGATAAGGGAGCAGACGAGCTTCTTGTATTCGACCTTTCTGATTCGGATGAGGATCATGAGGAGTCCATCGACCTGCTGAAAAAAATCACAAAATCAGCCGGGATCCCTGTTGTAGCAGGAGGAAATATCAAACGTCTGGAAGATGTGAAAAAGATACTTTACACCGGAGCTAAACGGGTCGTTCTGAATTTCTCCAAAGCAAGCTCTGTAAAAATGCTGGAGGAAGCGTCCAAGAGATTCGGAAAAGAGAAGATAGCCGTTTCTCTGAATGATTTCGATACCCTTTTCAAACAGCAGCATCTGATTGAAAAATACAGCAGCGAGATCATTTTCATGCACAGACTGGATCTGAACTCTGTGATGACACTGACAGAAATTCCATATGTGGTCCTGACCGATACGATGGAAGAATCTGAGATTTTCCGGATTCTGAAAAGTCCGGGGGCAAGAGGCATTTCCGGAAAATTTGTCAGCCGCATGGATATGGATTTTCATCTCTTTAAGACAGAATGTCAGGAATGCGGCATCCAGATGACTTCCTTTGAGAGTGTACTTGATTTCTCGGATTTCAAGCTGAATTCCGACGGCCTGATTCCTGTTATTGCGCAGAATTATAGAACAGGCGAAGTGCTGATGCTTGCCTATATGAATGAAGAAGCATTTGACCGGACGGTGAAAACCGGAAAAATGACATATTACAGCCGGAGCAGACAGTGTCTCTGGACAAAAGGAGAGACATCCGGTCATTTCCAGTATGTCAAATCTCTGACCATCGACTGTGACAAGGACACCCTTCTTGCAAAAGTAGAGCAGATCGGAGCAGCCTGCCATACCGGAAATCCGACTTGCTTTTTCCAGACTATCGCAGGCACGGATTATGATGAAACCAACCCGCTTCAGATTTTTGAAACCGTATATGGCACGATCCTGGACCGGAAGAAGAATCCAAAAGAAGGATCATACACCAATTATCTCTTTGATAAAGGAATTGATAAAATTCTGAAAAAGGTGGGAGAAGAGGCGGCAGAGGTCATTATTGCAGCCAAGAATCCGAACACAGAGGAGCTGAAATACGAGCTCTCCGACTTCCTTTATCATGCCACGGTGCTGATGGTAGAGCGGGGACTTGACTGGAACGACATTATTCAGGAATTATCTGACAGACACTAGCATACTTTGGAAAGACAGGGTATATTATGATTATATATCCTGTCTTTTTTAGACGGCAATACGGAGGTGTATGGTTTTGAATGACAGCCGGGAAAGAAAGAGAAAAGAGGCACTGGAGCAGATGCGGGCAAGGGAGGAGAATCCGGCGGAGTCGCCCCTTCATGCACCGGCAGTCCACCCGAGATACCGCGCGGCTTACGGAAGCATCTATCCGGAACAGGAAACGCGTCAGACCGGAACATTAGGAGTCCGGATTGTCATCAGTATTCTGCTGTTTGCAGGCTTCCTTTCTCTGGATTATGAGAAGCTTCCTTCGTCTGTTCCGCAAAGGACAGAGATTCTCCGTCAGATACAGGCGCCGTTTTCCCTTCCATCCGTGAAACAGTTTGACCTGACCGGTATTTTGTAGTATAGTTATTGAAGAAATTTTCATGAAATGAGGAATACAGATGATTAAAGCAGTATATCCAGGCAGTTTTGACCCGGTTACATTCGGACATCTGGATATCATCACAAGGGCGGCAAAAGTCGTAGATGAACTCATTATCGGCGTCCTTGTCAACCAGAAAAAGACACCGCTTTTTACCATGGAGGAGCGTCTGCAGCTTCTTCAGGAAGTGACAAAAGATTTCCCGAATGTAACAGTAAAGGCATTTGAAGGCCTGACCGTCGAGTTTGCAAAGCAGAACCATGCAAGACTGATTATCCGTGGACTTCGGGCCGTTACGGATTTTGAATATGAAATGCAGTTGGCACAGATCAACCACAGTGTGGACAATGAGATTGATACCATGTTCTTTACGACAAGTCTGGAATATGCCTTTTTAAGTTCTACACTGGTAAAAGAGTTTGCATATTATGGCTCCGATACAGACAGATATGTTCCTAAGGTTGTTTCCAGAGCATTAAAAGCGAAATATCCGGAAGCAGGAAATACACAACAGTAGAGAAATCAGGTGAAGAAGATGAAAATATGGATTGCAGGAGCGGCCGGACAGCTTGGATGCGCGCTTAATGATATGGCAAAGCAGTATCAGCCGGACGCTGAGATTATCAACACAGATATCGAAGAGGTCGATGTGACAAATTTAAATCAGGTTATCGACTTTGCAAAGGAAAAAAGGCCGGATGTGATTTTTGACTGCGCTGCGGTCACAAACGTCGGGACATGTGAAGAATCGCCGGAATACGCCTATAAAGTTAATGCGATCGGTGCAAGAAATCTTGCGATTGCAGCATCTAAAGTTCAGGCCAGAATTCTCCTGTTGTCAACGGATGACGTGTTTAACGGGATCCGTCAGGTGCCGTACCATGAATTTGATGAGACGGATCCGATGACAGTTTATGGAAGAAGCAAACTTGCAGGAGAAAATTATGTCAAGGAATTTGCGCATGACCATTTCATTATCCGGAGCAACTGGGTCTTTGGGCGCGGAAGTGATGCAAATTTTGTCAATCAGATTTTAAAAGCAATTGAAACAAAGACAGAACTCTATATCTCCGATGATCAGTACGGTTCACCGACCAGTGCCAATGCACTGGCGGCATTTATGCTGAAACTGATCAATACAGAAGAATACGGGACCTACCATGTGACATGCAGCGGTGTCTGCAACCGGTACGAATTCGCAAAAGAGATTGTAAGGATTGCGGAAAAAGATGTCAGGGTAATCCCTGTACCGACCAGAAAAGCTGAATACTGTTCTGCAAGACCGACTTTTACAGTACTTGACAATTTTCTGATTACGGTACTCGGCATACATAAGATGCCGACATGGATTGATGCACTGGAAGAATATATAGAGCAGGAATACAAAAGATAAAATAAGACAGCAGGAGTAATTATGCATTATACATTTTCGGAGCTTATATGGCTGGTACTGATCTATTCCTTTCTGGGATGGTTCATAGAGACAATTGTCGGAACCATACGGAAAAAGAAATTTGTAAACCGGGGATTTTCTTCAGGACCGTTTTGTTTTATATACGGAACAGCAGCATTGATCATGATCATTTCTCTGGAAGATCTGGAAAATCAGCCGTTTTTCCTGTTTCTCGGATGCATGATAATTGCTACGACGATCGAATGGTTTGCCGGTAAAATTCTGGAACGGATGAATCAGCGCAAATGGTGGGACTATTCCGATAAAAAATGGAATTTTGACGGATATATCTGTCTGCAGTACAGCGTTCTCTGGGGAGTTCTTGGTGTACTGGCAGTCAAATTCGGAGATGAAGATTTCACCAGGCTGTTTCATCTTATCCCCAGGCCGTTTGGGAATATACTGGTTGGTATCGCCTTTGTCGGAATTATTGTTGATATGTCTGTGTCATCGGCGGCGGCGCTGCGCATTGGCAGGCCGACAAAAGCCGCAGTCCGCTGGAACCGGAAAGTGGCAGTTGTTACGGGAAAATTCACGGCGCTGATTGTCGGCCATGTAGAGCGAAGAATGGAAAAAGCTTATCCTCTGATCCAGGTGGCAAGAGAAGAAGCTGAGAAAGAAGGACGGTTTGCCGAGGGATGCGGATTTTACAAACTGTTCTGGCTGTTCGTTATCGGTTCGCTCCACGGGGATCTGGTTGAGACCATTTTCTGCCGGATTACAGCAGGAGTATGGATGAGCCGGAGCAGCCTTGTATGGGGGCCGTTCAGTATCATCTGGGGAATGGCGATTGTTGCGGCAACAATTCTTTTACATAAGGACAGAGAGAAGCCGGACCGGTATCTTTTTATGGTCGGCACGTTTCTGGGCGGCGCTTATGAGTACCTGTGCAGTGTTTTCGCCGAATTGTTTTTCGGAAAAGTATTCTGGGATTACAGTGGCATTCCTTTTAATCTGGGCGGGCGAATTAACCTGCTTTACTGTTTCTTCTGGGGAATCGCTGCAGTAATATGGATCAAGGTACTGTATCCCCGTATATCCGACTGGATCGAAAAGATACCAAAACTCACAGGATATATTGTTACATGGTGTCTTATCCTGTTTATGGCAGCGAATATGGTTGTATCAGCCGCTGCTCTTGTAAGATACGACCAGAGAGCACAAGGTGATACACCGGACAATGCCGTTGAAAAACTGATTGATACCAGATTTGACGATGCCAGAATGGAGAAGATTTATCCGAATGCCAAATCCGCACGGTGAGCCGGCATACAACCGAAAAAATCAGGGGTCGAAGAGTGATCTTCGGCCTTTTTATACTCTGGAAAACTGATTTCAGGAATTCTTTTCCTGTGTTGACGACATGATGTACATATACTATAATACAAGTACAATATTTTGTACTTGAAAGGACAGTGAAAAGTGTGCTTGCAATAAACTACACAGAATTGCGGAACAATCTGAAAGAATGTATGGACAGAGTGACTGATGATTACGAGACACTTATCATCACCCGAAAGAAAAACCGGAATGTTGTAATGATTTCCGAGGAAATGTACAATAATATGCTGGAAAACATGCATCTGACTGCGAAGGAATCCAACTACAGATGGCTGCTGGAATCGGCCGGACAGTTGAAAAGGGGAAACGAACAGATCCATGATCTGATCGGAATGGCAGAAGATGAAGAATAAGCATTTTACGGAAAATGGGTGGAAAGACTATCTTTTTCAGAAGCAAAACGACCGGGAAATACTGAAAAAGATCAATCTGCTTATTGCGGATATCTGTGAAAACGGAACTACCGGAATCGGTAAACCTGAGCCCCTGACAGGCAGGATGGAAGGTTGCTGGAGCCGCCGGATCAATGATAAAGACAGGCTGGTATATTGCATGGACGATGACAATATCTACATTCTTTCCTGTCGTTTTCACGATGATTGATTTCACTTCATATTTTCGTTATAGAAGGAATACATTTAGATAAACAGGGGGAAGCAACATGCAAAGATTTACCAGAAATACATATGAATTTGTCAAACAGGGACTGTTACAGATTCAGGACGAGATTACGAAAGGGGAAAGAGTCTGTGCCAACAGAGCACTGAAAAAAATCATCGGGACACTGGCTCCAAACAAGGAGGCACTTCTCGGATACGCCTATGTCCGGGTCCGCAACAGAGTCGGATCTAAATATGGAAATACAGACAGAAGAGCAGAAATCATCGCGGAGAAAGTACAGATACTGATGGAAGCTTTCTGGGCGAGACCGACACATTACGTAATAGATACGGATCAGTATGGAGCAAAGTTTATTAATACATCCGCTGATGCAGACATGTCTTTGGAAGATGCTGTCCGCTTTGCGGAGATGGACGGAGTTGTCATGATCCGTGATCTCAATCTCGGAAAAGGCTTCGAGCGTTATTACCTGGATACAGCACGGAATCGGGAGATTTTAAAACACTACGAAACACGTGAGGAGGAGCCGTCCGAGCGGGAAGCTTTTCGGAAGAAAGCATATGCAAAGTTTCAGATGTGGTGGATGTTTACTCATGGTATCACATTACAGGAATTGTCTGAAACAGCAGATACGTGGCGTCAGAAGCGGGAAGAGGACGCTGATTACAAAGGAAATCTGGAAGATTACCTTTTTGAAAAAGGATTCCACGACCTGATTTACCCATGCTTCAGCGAATTTCTGGAAACGGAATATACTGACCGCGAGTTCATGAAATATCTGCTGGATCCACGGGATCATAAGGCCTACGAAGAGGATGAACTGCTGCAGGAAAAAGAAGCAGCAGAACAAAATGAATAATTGGTAAAAGAAAGAGGAGGCTTTTCTAAATAAAAATTGCAAAATTTCCCAAAATCGTTTAAACTATATAGTTGTAATTTATTGATGGAAACATGAGGGAGGAACAGACTTGAATCTGGTAATCATAGATGGCCAGGGCGGCGGACTTGGCCGTCAGCTGGTAAGCGCAGTCAAAGACCGGTATCCGGACATTGAGATCATTGCAATAGGGGCAAACAGTGCAGCGACCAATGCCATGCTTCGTGCCGGGGCAACGCAGGCGGCCACGGGAGAGAATTCTGTGATCGTTGCATGCCGCAGGGCAGATGTGATCATAGGGCCGGTGGGAATTGTGATTGCAGATTCCATGCTTGGGGAGATCACCCCGGCTATGGCGCAGGCTGTCGGACAAAGCCGTGCAAAACGGATACTGATTCCGGTGAATCTGTGCGACAATATCATTGTCGGCGTTACAGACCTCTCTATGACGAAAAATGTACAGAATGCAGTTGAGATTCTGGGTACACTGATAGACTAACTAATCCGGCAGGAAGCCGGAATGATCGGCAGAAGCGGATCAGTGCCATATGACAGAGAAACGGCATTACTGGCAATCGACTGATAGAGCAGAAATTTTGCAGTAAAAATTACGAATTAAAATACAGAATAGAAATTTTGATACCAGGAAGGTATCTGCTTTCAGAAGAAGGCGGATATCTTCTTTTTTGTCGAAAAGGAGGAAATAATAGATGACTTTGGAAGAGTTTTTCTGTGAAGTGCCAAAAGCGGCCGTGGCATTTTCCGGTGGCACAGACTCGGCATTTCTTTTATGGGCGGCAAAGCAGTATGGCTGCGACGTACATGCTTATTATATGAAAACGGCTTTTCAGCCGGAGTTTGAAATGGAAGACGCACGCAGAGTTGTAGAAGCGCTGGACATTCCAATGACCGTGCTGGAAAAGGACATACTTGCCGTTCCGGAAGCAGCCGCAAACGGACCAAAGCGGTGTTACTACTGCAAAAGAGCGCTGTTTACACAGTTATGGGCGGCAGCGCGAAAAGACGGATACTTCTGCCTTCTGGATGGCACCAATGCGTCAGACGATGCAGATGACCGTCCGGGTATGCAGGCGATTCGGGAACTTGAGGTACGTTCGCCCCTTCGGGAATGTGGAATTTCCAAAAGCGAAGTCCGGCGTCTGTCCGAAGAAGCAGGGCTCTTTACAAGCAGAAAACCGGCTTACGCCTGTCTCGCAACAAGGATTCCGACAGGAACAGCCATTACACCGGAACTTCTGAAGAAAGCAGAGACAGCGGAGACGGCGTTGGCAAACCTTGGATTTCATGATTTCCGTGTCCGACTGATGGAGGATGGCGGCGCCCGGCTTCAGATTACAGAAGAACAGATGCCCCTGCTGTTTTCCAAAAGGGAAGAAATCCTGACAATACTTCGTCCGTTCTTTTCATCCATCCTGCTGGATCTGGAAGCGCGGGCCAAATCAGTATAACATCATCGGGAAGGAGAGCATTATGGATAATAAATATGATATTTTACAGTTGCTTCGGAGTGTGGCAGACGGCACGACGGAACCGGAGCAGGCGTTGTTACAGTTAAAAGAAGCACCATTTGAAGATCTGGACTATGCCAAAATCGATCTGCACCGCAGTGTCCGGCAGGGCGCGGCAGAAGTCATTTACGGGGCAGGCAAAACACCGGAGCAGATCGCAGGGATCGTTCAGGCTATGGGAAACCGGGGATGCCGGAACATCCTGATTACCCGAGTCAGCCAGGAAACCGTAAATCAGCTTCCGGATTCGATTCCCCTTGATTACCATGCGGATGCAAGGCTTGCCATTGCCTATCCGGCGGAACATAAAAAGAGGGGGCGTATCGTTGTCGCAACCGGAGGAACCAGCGATATCCCGGTGGCAGAAGAAGCGGCTCTGACCGCGGAAGTCCTGGGAAATCATGTTGTCCGCCTGTATGACGTTGGGGTGGCAGGCCTTCACAGGCTGTTATCCCATCTGGACGACCTGATGAGCGCCAGATGCATTGTTGCCGTGGCGGGAATGGAAGGTGCTCTGGCGTCTGTCATCGGTGGATTGGTGGACTGTCCGGTGATTGCGGTGCCGACCAGCGTCGGATACGGCGCCAGCTTTGGGGGATTGTCTGCGCTGCTGTCCATGCTGAATTCCTGCGCCTCCGGGTGCAGTGTCGTCAACATTGATAATGGATTCGGAGCAGGATATCTTGCCAGCAGAATCAATCAGATGGAAGGATTGGAGGAAGAGTAATGAGAACACTTTATATCGAATGTAATATGGGAGCAGCCGGAGATATGCTGATGGCTGCATTATACGAACTTCTGGAGGATAAAGAGAAAGAAGCATTTCTGCACACAATGAATCATCTGGGGCTGTCGGATGTCCGGGTGGAAGCTGAAAATGGATCCACCTGCGGTATCAGCGGAACTCACATGAAAGTAATAGTGCACGGAGAAGAAGAAGCTGTCGGCGGTCATGATCATCATCATGAACATGACGGGGAACACCATCATGAGGAGCATCACCACGATGACCATCATCACAGCCACGACCATGATCATTCTCATGACCATCATCATGGACATTCTCATCACCACGCAGCTCCGGGATATATTGCGGACCTGATTGAACATCTGGAACTTCCGGCAGAGGTTAAGAATCACGCAAAATCCGTTTATTCTGCTATTGCGGACGCGGAATCCAAAGCACATGGCTGTCCGGTGGAGGAAATCCATTTTCATGAAGTGGGTGCTTTGGATGCAGTGGCGGATGTGACAGGTGTCTGCTACGCCATGTTCCTGCTTCATCTGGACAAGGTGATTGTATCGCCTGTACATGTAGGAAAGGGAACGGTGCGTTGTGCCCACGGCATTATGCCGGTTCCGGCTCCTGCTACGGCGAATCTGCTTGCAGGTGTTCCGGTCTATGCCGGAACGGTTCAGGGTGAGCTTTGTACCCCGACCGGAGCAGCGCTTCTGACACATTTTGCGGATCAATTTGCGGAAATGCCGATGATGAAAATTGCGAAAACGGGAATCGGAATCGGCACCAAACAGTTTGAACAGGCAAACTGCGTTCGTGCTTTTCTGGGAGAAACGGAGGAAGAGGGCGGCTCCATGATTACGGAACTGGTATGCAATATTGACGATATGACGCCGGAAACCCTTGCCTTTGCCTGCACAAGACTTCTGGAGCTTGGTGCACTGGATGTCTATACGGTTGCGGGAACCATGAAAAAAGGAAGATCAGGACATGTTCTGACAGTTCTCTGTGATCCGGAAAAGGAAGAAGAGATGGCACGGCATATCCTGGCGCAGACAACTACAAATGGGCTTCGGATCCGCAGATGCCGGAAGTACTTTCTGAAGCCGGAAATCAGCGAAGTGGAGACCAAATGGGGGACGGTGAGAGTCAAAAAAGCCAGTGGATATGGCGTGACTCATATGAAACCGGAATTTGACGATGTATCCAGGCTTGCAAGAGTACACCAGATTTCCTGCGAACAGGTACGGGAGGAAGTGTTTGCTTCCATGCAAAATGAACATGGAAAGGATGCAGAATAATGAGAAGCAATGTAAAACGAAAACCGGCGGCCCTCCTTGTCTGTTTGCTGGTGCTTTCCCTGATGGCAGGATGCGGTGGGTCCTCCTCTGAATCCCGGTCGAATACCTCAGAGAATCGTTCTTCCGTTGTGATTGCCATGGATCCCAACTCGGAGCCGGAAGCCGGATTTGATCCTGCTTTTGGCTGGGGAGCGGGAGAGCATGTGCATGAACCGTTGATCCAGAGCACGCTGACGGTCACAAATACGAATCTGACCATCGATTATGATCTGGCTACAGATTATTTTGTCAGTGAGGACGGACTGCTCTGGACTGTTCATATCCGGGATGATGTAAAGTTTACCGATGGAGAACCGCTGACAGCCAGAGATGTGGCATTTACTTATAATACAGTGAAAGAATCCAGTTCAGTCAACGATTTTACCATGCTGGATCATGCAGAGGCTTTGGATGATACAACAGTTGTTTTCCATATGACACGGCCGTTTTCCATCTGGCCTTACACTATGGCTGTTGTGGGAATCGTTCCGGAACATGCATATGACAGCGCTTCCTATGGTTCTAATCCGATCGGTTCCGGCAGATATATCTTGAAACAGTGGGATAAGGGACAGCAGGTCATTCTGGATGCTAATCCGGACTATTATGGCGAACAGCCAAATATGCAGAGGGTAACGATTGTATTTATGGAAGAGGACGCGGCATTTCTGGCTGCTCAGGCCGGAGAAGTAGACCTTGCCTATACTTCTGCGACTTACTCCGATCAGACTGTGGAAGGCTATTCCCTTGCCGCATATGAAAGCGTGGATAACAGAGGATTCAATCTTCCGGCTGTCCCGGAGCAGACGACAGAATCCGGAGAGACGATCGGAAATGATTTTACTGCCGATGTACAGGTACGCCGTGCCATCAATATTGGTGTGGACCGTCAGGAAATGATCGATCATGTCCTGAACGGTTACGGATCCCCTGCTTATAGTGTCTGTGACCAAATGCCGTGGTATAATTCCGCCTCGGAAGTCACTTATGATCCGGAGAAAGCAAAATCACTTCTGGACGAAGCAGGATGGAAGACAGGAGAGGACGGAATCCGGGAAAAAGACGGTGTCAAGGCAGAATTAAATCTGCTCTATACAACCGGAGATTCAGTGCGCCAGGCGCTGGCGGCTGATTTTGCCGAACAGCTGAAGGAACTTGGAATTTCCTGTACGCTGGAAGGTGTCGGCTGGGATACAGCTTATGACCGGGCACAGTCCGATCCGTTGATCTGGGGATGGGGCGCGCATACGCCGATGGAGCTTTATAATATTTACCATACAATTGGAGACACCGGACTGGCACAGTATTCCCCGTATTCCAACTCCACTGTAGATGCCTATATGGATCAGGCACTTGCCTCCAGTGATCTGGAAGTATCTTATGATCTCTGGCAGAAAGCCCAGTGGGACGGCACTACCGGTGTAATACAGGATGGAGATATTCCGTGGGTATGGCTGGTCAATATTGATCATCTCTACTGGGCAGCGGACGGACTTCAGGTTGCAGAACAGAAAATCCACCCTCATGGACATGGTTGGTCCATTGTGAATAATGTCGATCAGTGGAGCTGGAGTTAGATGATCAAAACGAGATCGAAAGGAAAGGACGGATAGCATTGAAACATCGACTGAAATTTGCCGGAAAAAAACTGATCCGGATGCTGCTTCTCCTTCTGGGAGTGAGCCTTCTGACCTTTCTCCTGATGTGGGCTTCGCCGCTGGATCCGCTGCAGACCAATGTCGGTCAGACCGCGCTTGGATCCATGACACAGGAACAGATTGCAGAACTGGAAGCGTACTGGGGCGTGGATATGCCTCCGGCACAGCGGTATCTCGGATGGCTGAGCGGCGTACTTCACGGAGATTTCGGCACCTCACTTCTTTACCGTCAGCCGGTTCTGACGGTGATAGGAGAGCGTCTGGCCAATTCAGTGGGGCTGATGGCGGCCGCCTGGATCTTTGCGGGGGTCCTTGGACTGGTTCTTGGCATGCTTGCAGGGGCTTACCGGAATCGATGGCCGGACCGGGTGATCCGAGGATACTGCCTTTTGATTTCCAGTACGCCGGCTTTCTGGCTTGCCATTTTACTTCTGATGATCTTTGCGGTGGAACTGGGATGGCTGCCCGTAGGTCTCGCCGTTCCGATGGGACTTCAGGCGGATTCGGTCACGTTCATTGACCGGCTTCGTCACGGGATTCTCCCGGTTCTTACGCTAAGCATGACCGGAGTAGCGAACATTGCCCTGCACACGAGAGAAAAACTGATCGAAGTCCTGTCATCGGACTATATACTTTTCGCAAAAGCAAGAGGGGAATCGCAGACATCCATTTTTTTGCGGCACGGATTGCGTAATGTCTCGCTTCCTGCCATGACCCTGCAGTTTGCATCCATCAGTGAAATCATCGGAGGGTCGGTTCTGGTGGAACAGGTCTTTTCCTATCCGGGGCTTGGACAGGCGGCGGTTACCGCAGGTCTGGGAAGTGACCTTCCGCTGCTTCTTGGCATTACCGTTATTACGGCGGCGATTGTCTTTGCCGGAAATCTGGCAGCGGATCTTCTCTACGGTGTCATCGATCCAAAAATCCGAAGGAGGGCCGCAAAGTTATGAAACCACAGAATCAAAGAAGAAATACGATCCTGTTTCTGATTGTGACGGCCGGAGTGCTCATTCTGATCACCGCAGCGGGAATGCTTCTGAAGGATCAGGCTGTCCAGACAAATTTTGCAAGAAAGAATCTGGCGCCTTCCATAGAATTCTTATTTGGCACCGACTGGATGGGGAGAGATATGTTTGCCCGGACCTTGGCGGGACTGTCGCTTAGTATCCGGATCGGACTGCTCACAGCCGCGGTAAGCGCCCTGATTGCCCTGATTCTTGGAACGACCTGCGCAGTTCTGGGAAGAGCAGCAGATGCAGTGATTTCCTGGTGGATTGATCTGATGATGGGTATCCCGCACATCCTTCTGGTGATGCTTATTTCCATCGCCTGCGGGCGGGGATTTACCGGAGTGGTTGCCGGTGTCGCCCTGAGCCACTGGACTTCTCTTGCGCGGGTTATCCGCGGGGAAGTGCTGCAGCTTCGGGAAGCGCCATATATTCTGACGGCCTCAAAATTGGGCGTATCAAAGATGCAGATCGTAAAAAACCATATGATTCCCCACCTTCTTCCGCAGTTTGTAACCGGGCTGATTCTGTTGTTCCCGCATGCAATTCTGCATGAATCCAGTATTACCTTTCTGGGATTTGGTCTCTCTTCGGAGCAACCTGCCATCGGAGTAATCCTTTCAGAAAGCATGCGTTACCTGACAACCGGAAGATGGTGGCTTGCACTGTTCCCGGGGCTGTCGCTGGTTTGTGTCGTGATGCTGTTTGCCCTGCTTGGAGAACGGGTGGAGAAGCTGCTGAACCCGGCCAGTGCACATGAGTAAGGAGGAATATTTTGGAACCGATTTTAGAAATTTCCCATCTGTCTATTACGTTTACACAATACGAACGCGGCATTCATAAGCGCGAGCTCCCTGTAATTAAAGATCTGTCACTGCAGATCGAGCCGGGGCAGATTGTCGCCGCAGTGGGAGCAAGCGGATCCGGAAAAAGTCTGCTGGCTCACAGTATTCTGGGCATCCTGCCTTATAACAGCCGGATGAGTGGAACACTGAAATATGACGGCCGGCCTCTGACACAAGAGCGGGCAGAAGCCCTCAGGGGGCGGGAGATTATGCTGATCCCGCAGGGCGTCACGTATCTGGATCCACTGATGAAGATCGGGCCGCAGATCAGAAAAGGAAAACGAGATGCGGGAATCCGGGAACGGTGCCGGGCTGCGCTGAAGCGGTATGGGCTGAAGGAAGAGATCGAGGAGCAGTATCCGTTTGAAATTTCCGGCGGTATGGCACGCAGGGTACTGATTGCCTCGGCAGTAACCGAATCTCCCAGACTGATCATTGCTGACGAGCCCACACCGGGACTGGATAAAAAGGCGGCCGGAAAGATTCTTGGACATTTTCGGGAACTGGCCGAGGAAGGAGCCGGTATCCTGTTTATTACACATGATCTGGAACTTGCCCTGACTATTGCGGACAGGGTTGCAGTATTTTATGCCGGGGAGACTATAGAAGAAGCGGATGCTTCAGATTTTAAGGATGTAGAAAAACTCCGGCATCCTTTTACAAAAGCCTTATGGTATGCCATGCCGGAACATGGATTTCATCCGATTCCAGGATCGCAGCCTTATCCGGGAACAATGGCGAAAGGATGCCCGTTTGCGCGGCAGTGCAGAAAGTGCACAATACTTTGCCGGGAGGCAGATCAGATTTCACTGAAACCATACCGGGGCGGACTGGTACGATGTCTGTATCCGGGGAAGGAGGAGGCAAAATGATACTGCAGGCAGAACACCTTACATTTTCCTATCGAAAAAGAAAACAGGAGTGCATTTTGCAGGATTACAGCCTGTCAATTACTTCCGGAGAGCGCATAGGCCTGAGAGCACCAAGCGGCCGTGGAAAGACGACATTATGCAGGCTTCTGGCAGGATATGAAAAGCCGCAGCAGGGGAAGGTCCTTCTGAATGGAAAGGCACTTTCCTCTTTTCGCGGCGTCTGTCCGGTTCAGATGGTATGGCAGCATCCGGAAACGGTAGTGGATCCATTGTTACAGCTTGGTGTCACCTTGAACGAAGCAGGAAAGCCGGAGGAACGGCTTTTGAAGGAACTTCATATTGAAGAAGGGTGGCTGAAACGGTATCCGTCGGAATTATCCGGCGGGGAACTGCAGCGGTTCTGCCTTGCCCGGGCTCTGCATCCGGATACCCGCTTTCTCCTCTGCGATGAGATTACGGCCATGCTGGATCTTGTCACCCAGGCTCAGATCTGGAATTTCCTGCTGGAAGAGGGGAAACGAAGAGATCTGGGAATGCTGATCATAAGTCACGATGATGCCCTGCTTCAAAAAGTCTGTACGAGAATAGAAACGCTGCCGCAGGTTTCTATGCATTGACATTTTTCTAAAAACAGGTATGGTAGATTCAGAAAGGAGAAATACCATGTTCGCATTTAATCATTTTAACTCAAACTTCGCACATAGATTTTGCCTATGCACCTTGAAAATTCAATATCTGGCAGGTATTCGATTATCAAAGTTCACCCTTTGCCCTATGCCGCCTGAAGCTGTGTCTTCAACAAAACAGGCAATGTGTTCATAAATGCATCCACCAATTCGTTGATCTTTTCTTCGGTCAGTTCGGTGTTGTCCTTGAGGATAGACCGGAACATTTGGAGCAGCATTTGAAATGCCTGTATCCATGTGATATCGGCC